>JANYBF010000321.1 GCA_025360895.1 Verrucomicrobiota bacterium | reverse complement strand
GCCGCCGAGACGCCGGAGCAGTCGCTCACGGCCTACCGCGCCGAGTTGGCTGCCTGCCGCGCTGCTCACGGCGGGAGCTATGACGTGCCGGATGTGAAATTCTTTCTCTTCGGCATGGGCGCACGGGCGAAGTCTTTCTATCGCGACGGTGCGCTTTTCGACGCGCGCGACGGGCGCGAACTGCGTCGCTGGAAGGTGAAGCGCGAAGTCATCGTGCCGCCAGATTACACGGTGGCGCTGGAGACGGAGGACGGCGGCACGGTCACGCTGCGCGAAGATACGGAGGCCGTCTGGCTGGAGGAAGGCGGACAACGCACCGCGCTGGAGGGCACGAAGGCAGCGGTGAAGCTGCCGGACTTTGCGGGGAAAACATTCCCACGCATGCTGCGGGTGTTGCATCAGGAAGTGCTCGTAAACATTACCGACGCCGGGCCGGTGCCGAATTTTTTCGTGTATCAAAAGCCGTGGTATCGCGATGGCGCGATGGTCGCGCTCGCGCTGAAAGAAACCGGCAACCTCGACTTGCTCAAGCCGTGGATTCTCGGCTTGCGCGAGCCTTTTGACCGCAACAACAAAGGCGAAACCGAGGCGGACAATCTCGGGCAGGCGCTGTTTCTCATCTCGCTCGTCGCGGACAAAAGTCATCCACTGGTGGCAAAGGTGCTCGCGGAAGTGCCGCGCTTTGAAAAGACGAACGCAGCGGGGAAATACATCCTCGGGCGTTCCGATTTCGCGGACCATCCCGTGTATCAGACCAAGTGGCTCAAATACGGCCTGCGAGCGCTGGGACTGCCCGATCCGTATGTCATTCCGAAAGTGGCCGATGGCTACAGCGCGCTTTTTTGGATGGACTACAAGGACCAGCACGTCGCCGGGCGCGACAGCGACGACCGCGGCCCGTATCCGTATCTCGGCTGGGCGGGCGACCATTTCCACGGCACAAAAAAAAGCCCGCTCAGCAACCGCGACTATCCGCTGACGTGGGAGCAGAACGCCAGCCAGGCCAACTACGGCGGCCTCAAAATCATCGCGCCAATCCTGGCGGAAAAACGCATCTCGCCTCCGCACACCTGGCACGCAGCGGAGGCGTTTTTGCTCCTGCTCACCGAGGCCGATTCTGCTTTGAAGTAAAGTTGCTCTTTCTAATGAAACACCAAGTCATCATCACCCTCTTCGCCGTCGTGCTTCCCCAATTCTGCCCCTCGCGCTTCACTTTTCCCAATGACCCAGGCGAAGCTCGATGCCAAGCGGGACTTCGGCGCGAACGGCGATGGCAAGGCGGATGACACGGACGCGCTGCAAACGGGCCTCGACGCCAGTTGCGGTGGCAAAGGAAAACAGTCGAAGGTGCTCTTCATTCCGAACGGCACTTACCGCATGACGCGGTCGCTGGTGGTGAAATCCTCTGTTGGCCCGTGGGTGTATGGCGAGTCGCGCGACGGCGTCATCATCCGCTTGACCGACGCCGTGACTGACACGAATTGCACCGCCGTGCTGCGTACGCATCCGAACGAGAAAGGCAAGACTTCCGCCGACTGGTTCATGCGCAACTTCCGCAACCTGACCATCGGCGTGGGCAACAACTCGCGCGTCGATGACATCCGCTTCTACGGTAACAACAGCGGCATCACCCAAAACGGGTGCGTGATTGGGCGCGCTGCCGGAAGGCTGCGCAAGTCACAATTCATGCCCGACTGAATGAACACGGCCTGGCATTGAATATTTTCTGGCTTTCATTAGCACGGGAGGAGAGCGTGCGCCGCAGGAAACCGAAACCAACGGCAAAGGGCGTTCCGGCGTCACCGTTTACAAACTTGTTTCGGCCGATATTTCCTCCCTCAGATGGACTAATTAGACTTTCCACCCATGGGAGCAGCTACACGATCGGTGACACGGGATTCAGGGGCCTGGGCTATGTGTGACTTCAGCCCGGCGGCGGCGGCGGGATCGAGAAAGAGATGGGTTTCAGGGTGCACCTGCATGAACGAGGCTGGGCAGCGATTGCTCACCGGACCTTCCACCATGATTTTGACGGCGGAGGTTTTGTGGTCACCGTAGGCGAGGACCAAAACCCGCCGCGCGGCGATGATGGTTTTAAGTCCGACCGTGACACCCTGATGCGGTGCAAATTTTCCAGCAAACCATTTCCGATTCGCCGCAATCGAAATGGCGTCCAAATCCAGAATGCGCGCGGTGCTCTCGGGCGAGCTGCCTGGCTCGTTGAATCCCAGATGACCGTTCTGTCCCAAGCCAAGAATAATCACATCCAAGCCGCCGTTTTCCATGATCAGACGTTCTTGCGTTCGGCCGCTCGCAAGGGCGGTCGTGGCCAAAGAACTCACCGGGAAAAATTGTTCGGCTGGGACGCGCCAGGCTTCCGCGACGTGCTGCCGCAACAGATTGGCGCAATTGCGCGGCTCTGCCAGCGGCACGCCGACATACTCGTCCAAGGCGAAAACATTCAAGTGGCCCAGGCTGAGCCTGAGATCAGCGATGGTTTGGTAGAGGTCGAGCGGAGTGTTGCCGCCGGCGACCATGAGGTTGCGGGTTCCCGGGCTGGTCAGCCAACGGGCCAGGCAATCGGCGGCGGCCGCATTCGCTTTTTCCTTGGTGGGAAAGATATTGATGTTCATCGCTTGTTCAAAATCGGCGGTCGCTTCGGTGCTGTTTCGCTGCACGTCTAGTCCATCCGCAAGCCAAAGGAGCGGGGAGCGCGACCAATCAGAATTACCATTGGGCAGTGTGGCGGGCCGGAATCCAAGTCGGCGCAACCGAAAGAATGATGCGACCCACTCGTAGGAATACCAAGTCCGGATTCTAGGATCGAATTGTCAAGAAATGTCCACGGCAGAACGCTGGGTGAGGCCCTGAGGTTCAAGTGACTAGCCATAGAAAGGAGAAAGCCTGTCGCTGGACTGTCGAGGTAGCCGAAACGCGAAAGCATACTTTCTAGTTATGGGTTCAGATTTTAAAAACGTGTGCGCGGGTCAGGTCGGTTCAATCTGGTCCAAACCAACCGGACGGTCTTCCCTTAAGCGAACCTGACACAGAACGAAGACCGACCATGCCTTCCCAAGCCAGGCATTATCCAGCCTGACTTGGGAATGGCATTGTTGCATTACCATTCAAAAGGGAAACCGCACATTCGCAACCCCAATCCCTGTCCCAGTCGCTGCAAACGAATATGCGATCCCCAAATTCATGTTACTTGATGAGCCGGTAGAAGCGTTTCGCCTGAGAGGCGGGAATGCTGACTGGGTTGCCTGCGGGAGCGGGGCCCCAACTTGGAGCGCTAAGGCTGTCGCTCTGTTGCAGGGTGTATCCAGCCCCACCCGCCCAACTGATCTGAACGCTCGAACCAATCAGCTGAATCGCCAATGTTGGACTGGGGACTGGGGCGATTGGAGCCTCCGAGGCATAAGTGGTTCCGAAGCGGAATTCATCCATGAATGGACCGGGGGCATTGGTGTCTGCCCTATTCCAGTCTCCCGCGTTGACGCCAAACCCATTGAAAACAATTAGGTCTTGCTTAACATCGGAGGTGAGGTCCGGGGTCGCCGGAAGCGCATCCAATGGCGGGTCGAACCACATGTCGGCAACCGTGGTGCTGGCGTCTTGGGTGATGCGAACGACCAAAAACCCATTTGTCCGGGATAGAATATCCGTGGAAACGCCAGAAAGTCCGGAATCAAACCCCATGTAGTCGCCTCTCGTACCCGCCCAGAATCGTTCATTGCCCCAATCAAGGGCCGCTCCATCCGTAAGGGCAAAGCCGGAGAACCCAAGCCCCCCGCCGACTGACCAATTTCTATAATCGTACAGATAGCTCAAGAAGACCACGGTATCGGCTCCACCTACGTTAGTGCCAAAGGCTTTGATCGGGAGGTAGGTGGGATCGCACCAGCAAGTCGAACCGTCACCATTCTGTTGACGCGGTGGGGTCAAAGAGCCTCCCGTGACAGCGAGGCTGAGGCCGTTAGCATCCGTGTAGGTAAGTCCGATAGGATAAACTTGGGATGTTCCAGGCCCACTCAGTACCGCATACGGATTGCTCTCGTTCCACGAGCCCCAATTGCCGAGCGGACCTGCCGGATAATCGAAGCCATCATAGAAAATGCCGCCCGGCGGGAGTGGCGCTACGAGCACGAGATGGGCGTTGACGCTGTTGGTGGTGAGCGAACCGTTGCTTAGCTTCACCCGGTATTGGTCCGCCGTGGCCTGGACATTGGCAATCGGGACGGTGGTAAAGTTGTTCGAGGTGGCACCGGGGATGGCGACATTGTTGCTATACCACTGGAAGGCCCAGGGGCCATCCGTGGTGACCCGAAAAACGCCCGATTGCCCAAGGCTGACCTGCACGTTGCGCGGTTGCAACACGATCGCTGGCGTATCCGTGTTGGGCGGCCAGGCGTTGGTGCTAATCAACTGAATGCCATTGATCGGGCCGCGGTAGTTTTGTGACTCAATATCGTATTCGGATCGCACATTCAGGGTAATCGTCCCATTCGGGCGCGGAGATACTCCGTTGAAACGCACATAATTCGCCAGCTCAGTGGCAGGCCTCGCCGTGTTGGTGCCCTGTCGAAAAGTCGGATCCGACTGCCAATAGAACTCATCTTCCACCAACAGCACGAAGGCATGGGCAAAATCGTCATTGATCCAATACGCGGCCTGCGGCCCCGCGGTATCGCGAATGGTGTAAGCGATAACGGTGTAAGTTTGCGCCGGTGACAAATCCGTGAAGGTGATCGAATTGGTGCCGGTTGGACTATTGGTCGGGTCCAACGAATTCAAATAACCGTTTAACAGCATGTCGTTGCCACTCGTGAAGCCGGCCCCGGCATTAAAAGTGCCGCTGGAATACATCTCTCCGGTCAGATAGGAGACGTGGACCCCCGTGACGTTCGCCGCCTCATCGGACACTACGCCTTTGTTTACAGAATAAGCCGCAAAATTATTCCAGCCCACTTGCGGTACGACACCGGCTGAGTTGGTCAGGGCCAAATACGTCGGTCCGCCGTTAGCGGTGTTGCCGACGAAGTTGAGTCCGATGAAGTGATCCACGGCGAAGCATTGCGTAGCCAGCAAACTGGCCAGTAGCGGCGTCGCAAGTGCCGACGAGATCTTTTTACTGAATGTTTTCATGATGTTTGTCGTGAGATGTGGTTGTTTGTTGATGTTTGTCCTGACCCGAACCG
>JANYBF010000296.1 GCA_025360895.1 Verrucomicrobiota bacterium | reverse complement strand
CCGAAATCCGTCGCGTGGTTGAATTGATAGACCGATATAACGCTGGCTTGGAGCAAGAAGCACTGCTGGTTTGATCAACTCATGTGCAAGAGTGGAAATTCCCCCTGAAACACCCCGCGTCGGCCCGCTCCCGAATGGAGGGGTAAAATCATTTCAGCCAGTTGATTTTGATTTCTTTTTCCAGGGCCTTGAATTCGTGGTCGCCGGTGATGAGTTCGGCTTTCTTGCTTTTGGCGAGGGCGGCGGCACAGGCATCGGCCAGTCCCAGCTTGTAAGTGTTTTTCAAAAGCGCGGCGGCTTCGGCGAGATCACGATCAACCGGCACTACTTCCAAGGGGGTGGTGCGTTCAAACTGGCGCGCGGTCTGTAATCCCACCGCGCCATGCTTGCGTTCCATTTTGTAAACCACCTCCGCCCAGTTCACCGCCGAAATATAGACCGGACGATCGGCTTCGGAAGCGGCGTGAAACAAGTGCTCCATTTTTTCCGCGGCGGGCTCGTCAAAGAACAGCGCCAGCATTGCGGTGGCGTCCAGCACGGCGGTCTTCATTTCCGATCTTCCTTTTCCTTTTCCGCCCGTCGTTCTTCCAGCAACTCCTGCACGACGGATTTCTCGCCGGGCTTCTGTTTGAAGATGCCGCGAAAGCTGCTGATGTATTCGCGCGTGACGGGCTGGAAGATAATGCGGTCGCCCTCCGGCACAAAGTTGATGCGGGTGCCGGGCTTGATGCCAAACCGGCGGCGGATGGCCGCGGGGACGACTAACTGACCTTTGGAAGTGACGTAGGCGGAATCCATAGTTTTGTCTTTCGTTGGTAGAAAGGCTGCCACAGTCTAAAAAGTAAGGCAAGAATTATTTGTAAGATGAAATGACAATATCTCTCGCTTGCCCAAGTAGCGCACCGAAAAGGTTGCGCGTTTGCACCTGGAGAAGCTTGGGGTCGTGCGGGCGAAGCTTTTTGCTCCACTCACCGCCGCCGCGTCGCAGCTTTGGCCGCCGGTTTACGAATGGTTGAGCCTTGCGCTCCTGCGTGGCTTGGCTAAGGTCACGCGTACGCAGACGGTTGCGAAAGCACAAATCTTTTAATCCATTGAACAGCCCCCACAAACTTATGATCGCTCCACTTCTTGCCCAAGCCGCTGGCGCCGCCGATCCAGTCACGGACACCCTGTCCCGAAGCCAGCAGTTGCTCCAAAACATTTACGTGTGGGGCGCCCAGAACGGATTGAAATTTGCCATGTCGCTCGTGACCGCGATCATCATTTACCTTGTCGGTTCGTGGCTGGCGAAAATCACCCGCTCGATGATGTTGCGGCTGATGGCGAAGCGGGGGATGGACCAGACGTTCGCTGGTTATTTGGCGAACATCCTGCACGGCATTCTGATGGTGCTGGTCGTCATTACCGTGCTCGGTCAATTGGGCGTTCCCACGGCGCAATTCGCGGCGCTCATCGCGGCCGCCGGGCTCGCCATCGGTCTGGCGTTGCAGGGCAACTTATCCAACTTTGCCTCTGGCTTTTTGCTGGTGTTCTTCCGTCCGCTGAAGCGCGGTGATTATGTTAGCGCCGGCGGGACTGAGGGCGCGGTGGAGGAAATTGGAGTGTTCACCACCACCCTGAACACGCTTGACAACAAAAAAGTCATCGTCCCGAACTCGGGGATCACGGGCGGCAACATCGTAAACTATAGCGTCAACCCGCGCCGCCTGGTGGTGGTGCCGTGCACCGTGGGCGCGGGCAATTCACCGGCGAAGGTTCGCGAAAGCCTGCTCCGTGCCCCCAGTGGTAACCCGCATCTCCTGACTGAACCTGCTCCAGTGGCGGTTATTACCCTGTTGCAGGAAGGCAAGTACACCATGGAACTGCGCGCCTGGTGCACGGCGGAAAAATATTGGGACGCGCTCTTCGCGCTCAATGAAGCCACGAAGACCGGTTTGGACCGTGACGGTATCACGGGCCCGCTGCCGGCAATGAGGATCATCAAGGAATGACCGGATGCGCGGCCGAAGCCTTGGTTGTTTGCACCGGGAAACCCTCGAACCCATCGGCGTGAAGCTGATCGAGTTCACCAAGGCGCAGGCCGAATAGCCCACCGCCATCAACTCGCCCGTCTGCACCGGCGTCAGTTCCTGTTCCTTGATGCCCACTATGATCGGCAATCGTTCCCGTTCCTTCCAACTCATGGTTAATGTCTCCATGTTGGAGCCGGTGGCTACCGCAACCCGGCTCCAAAGGGGACATGCTTATCGAATTAGGATGGGGACATTCTCATGGAGTTTCGACCAGAGACAGGAGTAACATGCTGCATAGGATTTAATCCTGCATAATCCGGTTAATCCGGGCTTCAATTCATGATGCATTTCAAATTCGATGAGTACGGACTTTAGAATATGGCAATTTCAAATCAGTTCAGCGGACAACCTGACGCGCTCGGGCCGGTGACGGCGGGCGTGCCGAAGAAAATCCGTTCAACCCGACTGTCCAAGCCGGGCGTGGTGGAGTTTGCTGCGCCGCCCAAGCCGGAGTTCAGTTTCAATCTCAAGCCGGCGGACATTGCCAGGCATTTGAATCGTTTCGTCATCGGCCAACGCGAGGCGAAGAAGGTATTGAGCGTGGCGTTGTGCGATCATTTCCAGCATGTGCGGCTGACGCTGGAGGGGGATGCCACACCGTTTTATCAGAAGCAGAATGTGTTGCTTCTCGGGCCGACGGGGGTGGGTAAGACGCATTTGATTCGCTCGGCGGCAGAATTGATTGGCGTGCCGTTTGTGAAGGCGGATGCGACGAAGTTCAGTGAGACGGGCTATGTCGGCGGCGATGTGGACGATCTGGTGCGCGATCTAGTGCGGCGCGCGGGCGGTGACGTAAAGCAGGCCGAGCATGGAATCATTTATCTCGACGAGGTGGACAAGCTCGCCACGCGGGGCGAGAGCGGCGGCCGCGATGTATCGGGTCGCGGCGTGCAGACGAACTTGCTCAAGCTCATGGAAGATGGCGATGTGCCCGTGGTTTCGCCGAACGACATGACGGGGCAATTACAGAGCGCCATGTCCGCCATGCGCGGCGGGGGTGTGCCGCAACCGGAAACCATCAACACGCGGCACATCCTCTTCATCGTCAGCGGCGCATTTTCTGGGATTGGAGAAATCATTCGGCAGCGGGTTCTTTCATCTGGTCGCAGCCGAGGTAATGAGGCTGCTTCTCGAACGACGAAAGACGATCAGAGCCTCCTCACGTCGGCGGCTACGTCAGATTTTATTTCCTACGGACTGGAACCAGAATTCATCGGCCGCTTGCCGGTGCGGGTGGCGTGTCATGGTTTGGACACGGACGATTTGTTCGACGTGCTGCGCAAAAGTGAGAGCAGTTTGATCCATCAATACGAACGGGCTTTTGCCGCCTATGGTATCAAGTGCGAGTTCAAGGACGATGGTCTGCGTCGCCTGGCCGAACTGGCTGCGACGGAACACACCGGTGCGCGTGGTTTGATGACCATATGCGAACGCGTCTTCCGCGACCTGAAGTTCAAGCTGCCGGGCAGCCGGGTGAAGTGCTTCGCCGTCACGGCCACGCTGGTAGATGCGCCCGCCCAAGAGTTGCGGCGACTACTGGCCCGAGCGAGTCGTTGAGGTTCGCTCCTTTGCCCGCAGGGCGGCCGATGGTTTGGAAGCTGCTAATTATGCCTTCAGATGTGCCGTGAACCTCGGTCGTATGCCCCAATTGTAAGCACGGTTTCTGCCCGAATGTACTCATATTCGGCACGAAATGCCGGACGCAATTGTCGGCGCCGGGTTGTCCACGACCTTGCCGCGCACTGGTGTGGCGTGGGTGGCGAGTGCGTTCAGAAGCTGAAATGAAAACCGCCGTCACGTTCTCCATTCGCAGCAAGCTCACGTTGATGGTGATGGCGACGGTTGGCACGGCACTTTGCCTGGCGATCGTGGCGCTGGTGGTGCTTGATCAGTTGAGTTTTAGCGAACGGCTCCAGCAGGACGCCGTGCTGACCGCGCAGATCATCGCCAACAACAACCGGGAGGCGTTGAGCATGGGTGACGCGAAGGCCGCCAAAAAAAATCTCCTCGCCCTCAGCACCGATCCGCATCTGGGCGCGGCGACCATCTACGACCGGAATGGCAAGGCATTTGCCCGATTCATCCGTGCCAAGTGGAAAACACCGTTGCCGGAGACCTGGTCAGGCAATGAAGTCATTCTCGACCGCGAACATCTGGTGGTAGCCCAACCGGTCGTGATGAATGGCCGGCGACTGGGGACCGTTTTATTGCAGACTGATCTCGGTGGACTGTGGGAGCGTCGTCGGAATGGCGTATGGGTCGGCGCTGGGGTATTGCTGCTCGGCCTCGGTGTGGGTTGTGGGCTGGCGATACGCTTGCAGCGCTTCATCTCGCAACCGATCCAGGAACTGGCCGAAGCCTCCCGGGCCGTTGCCGCCCAAAAGAACTACGCCGTGCGCGTCCCCAAGCATGCCGACGATGAACTCGGGCAGCTTGTCGATGGTTACAACGAGATGCTCGCGCAGATCGAATTCCGCGATGCAGCGTTGCAGCAGACGCAAGTGGAGTTGGAACAGCGGGTGAACGCGCGGACGCACGATTTATTTGAAGCCAATCGGAGTCTCCGTAACGAGGTGGCCGCGCATAGGCAGGCACAGGAAGAATCCGACGCCTTGCGCGCCAAGCTGCAGCTTGCGTATGAGAATCTTCAACGCGAAGTTGATGAGCGTATCGTGGTGCAGGAGGCGTTGAGCCGGTCCGAAGAAAGATTTTCCAAGGCGTTTCGAGCCAGCCCCGTACCGTTGGCGATTCTGACGCGCGGCGGCGGCACGTTCATGGATGTCAATGACCGTTTCACCGAACTCGTCGGAAAGAAGCGCGAGGAGATCGTTGGCGGCGCGCTGTTCAGTCTTCCCTTGTGGACCGTGCCCGAAACGCGCGGGCGCATCGAGCAGTTGCTGGTGGAAGGGCATCCGCTGCGCAATTGGGAATGTCGCATCGCCGGCACCGGCAAGGAGTCCCGCGCCGCCCTGCTTTCCGCCGAAGCGTTCAGCCTTGGCCGTGAGGCCTGCGTCCTCCTGATGACCGAGGACATTTCCGAGCGCACGAATCTGGAAGGCCAGTTGCGCCAGGTGCAAAAGATGGATGCCATCGGCCAGCTCGCGGCCGGGGTCGCACACGATTTCAACAACCTGCTCACCATCATCCAGGGTTACACGCAAATCGTGCTGGTCATGCAAACGACGGAGGCGGGCGTAATTCGCGAAGCGCTGGAAAAAGTCATCAGCGCCACGCAACGCGCCGCGCAGCTCACCGGTCAATTGCTCACGTTTAGTCGCAAACAAGTTGCCCAGCCGAAGTCAGTTGATCTGAATCAGATTGTCACCAACGTCACTGGTATGTTGCAGCCGTTGCTGGGCGAAACCGTCCGGCTCAAGTGGAGTCCGGCGGCCAGCCTTCCCTCCATCATGGGTGACGGTGGCATGTTGGAGCAGTTGCTGGTCAATCTGGCCGTCAATGCGCGTGACGCGATGGTGCGCGGTGGCGATCTGCTCGTCAGTACGTTCGCCTGCGATATTGACGCGAGCTATCTTCAGGCCCGCCCCCAAGCCAGTGCCGGGCGTTTCGTTTGTCTGCAAGTTGCGGATTCCGGTTGCGGCATGGATGCCGAAACCCGGGAGCGGATCTTTGAACCGTTCTTCACCACCAAAAGTGTCGGCAAGGGTACCGGCCTGGGGCTGGCCACGGTTTACGGCATCGTCAAACAGCATCGCGGTTGGGTGGAGGTGGCGAGCCAGGTAGGCGTGGGCACGACGTTCAAAATCTTTTTACCCGCCGCGAAAGTAGCGGCCCCAGCAGCGGAAGGTGACGTGGTGGGCGAGCGGATCCGGGGCGGCAGTGAAACTATCTTTGTCGTCGAGGACGAACCCGCCTTGCGCGAACTGGTCAGTCAGATCCTTCGCACCTATGGCTACCAGATCGTCGAGGCGGCGCATGGCAAAGAAGCGCTTAACATTTGGGAGCGCACCTCGCCCAAACCCGCGATGTTGCTAACCGATATGATGATGCCCGAAGGGATGACCGGTTGGGAACTTGCCCAGCAGTTGCGCGTCGAGACACCGGACTTGAAGGTGGTTTACACCAGCGGCTACAGCCCGGAACTCTTTGGTGGCGAGGTCCAACTCCACGACCGGGCGAATTTTCTGCCCAAACCTTTTCACCCGCGTGCCCTCGCGAAAACCGTGCGGCATTGTTTGGACAGTTAGCGGCCCGCGCGCGGTGCGGCAGCGGGGCGCACTTTCCCGTAAACCAAAAACATCTCATCCCCCACGCGGTGGATGGATTTCAATTTGAACTGAGCGGCATCGGCTAATTTAAAAAGGCCGGCGCCGTCGGCAATCGTCGGTGCGGTTCGTCCGCCGAAAACTTTCGGGCAAATGGTGACATGCAACTCGTCCACCAGTCGGGCGCGGAACAAAGCCGCATTCAATTCCCCGCCGCCTTCCCCGAGCAAACGCTTCACGCCCCACCGCGTCCGCAGCCAGCGCAACGCGGTGCGGAAGTTGATTTCAGTTTTGCCACAAACTTTTACATCGTCGGCCAGGGCTCGAA
>JANYBF010000288.1 GCA_025360895.1 Verrucomicrobiota bacterium | reverse complement strand
AGGGAAAGTCGGCGGTATCCCCATAATAGTTGGCAAAGTAGTAATCGTCTATGTGATCCGTCCCCCACGGGAATCGATGGTTCTTCAAGCCGCCGCGTGCGGCCTTCTCCCACTCCGCCTCGGTCGGCAGCCGGTAACCGTTGGCGCCTGGCTTCAGGTAAGGTATGGTCGAGGCCGCCGTGCCAGTCTTGAGGACGGTTCCGTACGTGCCGGAGGTGTAATAGGCCGGCACCGCCCCCTCCATCTGCGAGCGCGCGTTGCACCACTTCACCGCGTCCAACCAGTTGACCGTTTGCACCGGATGGCCCGATTCTTTGAACGAACCCGCGTTCTCGAAAAGGTATCCGTGCGCGTCGGCATAGCCCTCTTTCACCAGGTTCCACTTGCCGCCGCTGACCAGCGTGCTGTCCATGAGGAAGGCGCTGACATAGACCGAATACTGCGGCGCGTCGGTGATGTCGGCATCGCCTGAGCCTTTCGAGGCGACGAAATTGCCTCTGAGGTAGCTGCCGGCGGGAATGAGCACGAGCCCGCCGTCCCGATCCGCGCCCGCGTTCCAAGTGATGACCTTCGTAGTGGGTGTAGCGGTCACGGGAACATTAAGGCCAATCGCCGAGCCGGAAATGAACGTTTTGGCCGGCACCGTCCGACCGCTGTCCCAATCCACTCCCAACACCCGGAGCTGGCGGCGCAGTTCAACCAGGTCCCACACCTGCAATCGTCTTCCGTCCACGCTGAGTGCCAGGTTGCGCCCCTCGGGGCTGACGGCCAGAGGCAAGGTACCAGTCGGCAACGGGAGCAGCAGGTCCAGTGTGCGCGTGTCGTAAAGGGCGCCAACGCGGGTATCTCGGCTAACCCACAAGGTCCGTCCGTCCGGCGCGAAGATGAGGTTGGCATAACGGTCCATGGGCAGCGGCAACAGGCGAGCGCGCTGCCAGGTCGTCGCGTCATAAAACTCCACCCCGACGCCCGTGGCCACTGCCAGTTCGTCGCTTCCAGGGGCGAAGGTGAAATTGAGGATGTCGGCACTAGTGAAGACGCCCTTTTTGTGCTCCGCCGTTTGCATTGGATGCACAACGAGAAGCCGCTCGCGTCCGAGGATCAACCAGCGTCCGTCAGGGGAGACAGTTCCGGTGCCTGACGTATCGTCGTAAAAACGGCCCGGACCAGTGGCCACGTTGGTGAGGGCCACAAATTCCAGGCCGCCCTGTCCCGTCGTTACCAACTCGTTTGAGTATAGAAACGAAGAATCAATCCGCCTCGACTTGTAAACCGGAAGCGGATCGAGTTGAACGGGGATGCTCCCGTTGGTGCTGGGGCTAAGATGCCAATGGCCAACCCCGTTGTCCCAGGACGCGAAAAGTTCGGCGCTATCCGGTGTGAAGAAAGGAACCGCGTTGTTAGGATCGGCCTCCAGCGCCGCCGCTTCGGCGTAGGCCTTCACGACCGGCGCAGGATCGGCGGCCCAATCCCACATGCCGAGCCGATCTCTTCCGGTGACAACCAGCCATCGTCCATCGCGAGAAAAGGGTCCTCGGTGCAACCTTTCGACCGTCTCGGCGTTCAATTCGCGCAAACCGGCCGGGCTTTCGAAAGAAAAACGCTGCACCGCTTTGGGTGTGCGGATCGCGCACTCGTGGCCATCGGCACGGAATTGCAGGCGGGAGCTTTGGAGGTCGGCGGTGAAGGCGCGTTGCATCAGGCGCAGATCCCAGCAGATCATCTCCTGTTTTAGTCCGCCGCTGAAAAGGAAGTCTCCCTCGGGACTGAACACCGTTGTCCATGCTTCCAACTTATGCCGACCGAGGGTGCGGATATGGCCGCTCTCGGTGTCGATTAGGTGAATGTCGCCGCGGGTGTCTGCAAGGCCGAGCCACCGTCCGCGCGGGTCCCAATCCATGTCTCTCACCATTTCAGTGAGGTAGGTTGAGGAATGCAGCTTGCCCGTGTGCGCGTCATACACGGAGATCAGATCGTTGGTGATGGAATGATATTCTGCAGCGAATCTCTCGCCGTCTGGTGAGAACCGCAGATGCACTGGCATGTCAGCAAGGTTAAACCGGCTCATTTCGGCGCCCGTCTTTAAATCCCAAAGCGCGACGCACGTGCCTCCTTGAGCCGCCAGAACACGCTGCTCGCGTGGGTGGAACGCCAGCGCTCCCTGAGCCGCATCATGCAGCAGCAATACGCGCTGTACGCTCATCACATTCCACACTTCGATTTCAGCGAGCTTGTTGTTCGCCTGCCGACTTCGATTAACCGCGAGAAAGCGTCCGTCGAAACTCCATTTCCCGGCAAAGGCTCCGAGATTAGTGCTCGCCGAGAGGGTCGCGAGCAAGCGTTGATCAGACATGGCACGAATTTCGACCGGGCCGGGTCCGTGTCCCAGGGCCATTCTTTCAAAGCTCGGATCCAACTCCACGAGGGTGACGTCGGGGTCCAGGCTCCTCTCGCTTTCAAAGCGCAGGTCGGGCAGTGCCAGGGCTGCGAAGGCTTCCTGGCGTAACTCGGCGGAATTGCTGATGGCCGCGGCCCGGCGCACGGCCTCGAGTGCGCGAACGCGCTGACCCATCTCGCCGCTGCGAACGGTGGCGCGGGCTTGTTCGAGCAGCGCGAGGTAGAGCTGTTGCTGCGTCTGGGCTTTGGCTCTCTCGGCAAGCTGGCGCGCGCGGTTGATCCGAATGAACGCCACCGGAAAACCAATCGCCACCGTCAGCAGCAACGTGGCGACGAGGCCAAGGGAAATGGCCAGAGCTGGCTTGCGCCAGCACCAGCGCGCCAACCTCGCAGCGGGGGCAATCGGCCGCGCGCGAATCGGTTCACCTTTCAGAAAGCGCCCCAACTCGTCGGCCAGCTCTTGCGCCGTGGCATATCGCCGTTTCGAGTCCTTCTCCAGGCATTTGATACAAACGGTTTCCAAATCGCGCGGCACCGCCGGATTCAACAGTCGCGGCGAGACCGCTTCCCCTTCGGCTACCAGGCGCAAGGTTTGCGTTAGCGTCTCGGCCATGAACGGGGGCCTGGCGGTGAGCAAATGATACAGGATTGCGCCGAGGGAATACACATCGCTAGCAGCGGTGGTTTGTCCGCCCTTCGGATCCGCTTGCTCGGGCGGCATGTAGCTGGGCGTGCCCAGCACTTGTCCGGAGAGCGTCAGGTCCTGGCCAGGCTCGATCAGCTTGGCCAGCCGGAAATCGGTTATGTGCGGCACGTTCTGGCCGTCCACCAAGACGTTGGAAGGTTTCAAATCGCGGTGAAGCAGACCCCGTTGGTGGGCAAAATGCACTGCCTCGGCGATTGTCTTGAGCCATTGCGCCGCCTGGCGTGAGTGCACTGGTTTCTCCCGAGTCAGTTCGGCCAGGCTGCGGCCCTCGATCAGTTCCATAGAGAAGTACGGGTGGCCGTCGTGTTCACCCACCTCGTAGACCGAAACGATGTTGGGATGGGTCAAGCTGGCGGCCACTTCCGCCTCGCGGCGGAACCGCTTTCGGGAGGTCTCATTGGCGAATTCGGCGGCGAGCAACACCTTCACGGCGACTAACCGCTTCAGATTGACCTGCCGAGCGCGATAGACGGCACCCATCCCGCCTCGGGCGATTTCCTCGACCAATTCGTAGTCCCCAAAGCGCTGTATTATGGCAGGGCCAGCTTCCGTCGGAGTAAACGGGTCACTTGTTTGGGCAAGTGGCGCGCCCAGCCCCATCAAGCAGGTGGGGCAGTTGCCACTCAGCCGGCCAGAGGTCGGTGCGCCGCAAGCCGGGCATGGTTCTGAATCGCTGTTCATGCGGTTCGTCACAATAGTATCTGCCAGTTCTTCTCCAAAGCGCGCCCAATGTTACACGCTCAAATTTGTCACGCAGTTACATATTGTTGGCAGGCGACGCGAAAAACTGATGCAAGAATGTTAATTCTGTCTTCAGCGACTTAGGGCACCGAGCAGACAACGCATCTCCTCGTCAACCTCTTCGGCTCCGTCAACAGTCTGGGCAATTTCGGCGCGCAACAGCTCGCCGTAGCGTTGCCGTAACCGATGAATCGC
>JANYBF010000259.1 GCA_025360895.1 Verrucomicrobiota bacterium | reverse complement strand
TGGTGGCCTACGGCTTGGTCTGCGCCGCGCGGGCGCTGGGTTTTCTGTCCTAACCGGCCCAAAGGAATAATTCCACACCATCCACCGGCGGCGGCTCAAGCCTCGCCCAAGACCATCGCGTGACGAGGTGGCGGTGTGACTGCTTCTTCCGGTTGACTCTGGCCCTTGGAAAGCGCCAGATAAAGAAATCCCAACAGGTTCACTCCGGGCAAAATCAGGAGCAAGGCCATCAAACTGCCCTTACCGCACGCCTTGGCAATTTTCACACACCACACGATGTACGCCACAATCCCAACGAACGGAATCAAGAACGCCACAAACCACCAGGCCGACATGTTGGCCGCCCGCAGTAGCGGAAACATTTGCAGCACCGGAAACCAAATCATCCAACCACCCTTGATACCGGCATTCTGGCAGATCAATTTGATGCCGAAACAACCGATCAAGTGAACGAACACCACTGCCGCAAAGAATCCAGCCAACAGATTCCGGCTGAGTTGCACCTGTGAAATCAAACCCAAGACGTCGGCTTCCGAGGGAATTTTCACCGGCGACGACGATTCCAGCTTGGCTTTCAAAGTCGCCACCGTGGCGGCCGCCTTCCCGGAAACCGTGCCGGCCGCTTTTTCTTCCGGGGTTTCGCCCCCCAGTTTGAGCAGGCGGAGCGTCGGATTGTCCAGGCTGCTGATTTTCACATTGCCGAACCCGCGGGCGTGTTTGATGAAGAGGTCGGTTTGCGTTTGTCCGTAAACTGTCACGTTCGTAAAAACGTCTGTCCCACTCTTGAGCGTAGCCAACTCAATGTCCGCTGCTGAAACGCGCGCCATTGTCAGCCCAGCCAGAAGAACTCCGACCAACCACCAGCCAACTGCCGGGCAAACGTGTTGTTTTCGTGTGATCATATTTTAGCAGCCCCGCCGGTGGAATTCTCAGGCGAATGCCAGGCAATCCGGGCTGTGCGTGAATCTGCACGAAACATGCCACGAAGGGGCGGCCAACCGGGGGACGGGCTGGCAGCGTCAGGACCTACGCGCGAAACTGCCGGAGGCAATGCGTGAGATACGGAAGCAACTGCTTTTTGCGCGAAACCACCGCGCGAAGTTCGTAAATGCCGGGTTCGAGTTTCGGGTAATCAATCTGCGCCACAAACCCATCGTCGCCCGCCACGAGCAGCAATGAGTTTTGCGTGGTCACATCCGTCACCAACAGCACGGAAAAGAAATACGCCCGGCGCTCCCGGTAATTCTCCAGCGCCTCCAGCAACTCCGCCTTGCGCTTCCAGAACTGATCGAAACCAATCTCTTCGATCTGCGCCACGCTGAACATCACCCGGCCTTCGGTGTATTCCTTGCAATCCGTCGTGATTGCCTTCGGCGCGGTGTGAAGCGTGAGCAAGGAACCCGAGGCGAACAGCTTGTCCGTAAACTCGCTGGCGTTGACGCCCGCGATTTTTTCCAACGACTTCAACACCTCGGCGTCGTGCGCCGTCGTCGTCGGTGACGTCAGATTCAAGGTGTCGGAAACCAAACCCGCCAGCAGCAGACCCGCGATGGGCGCCGGCAGTTCAACATTGTACCGGAAAAAACAATCCGCCACGATGGTACTGGTCGAACCGACGGGCTCATTGCGAAACAGGATCGGCTGATGCGTCGTCAGCGCGCCGATCCGGTGATGGTCAATGATCTCGATGATCTCCACTTCGTCCGCCCCCTGCACGGCTTGCGAGAGTTCGTTGTGATCCACCAGAATTAACTTGCGCGTCACGGTCTTGAGGAAATCCGTCTTCGAGAGAATCCCCACGGTCTGTCCCTGCGCATCCAGCACCGGAAAAATTTGAAAGCCCGAACTCGTGGCTTCGTCGCGGACGGCGGCCAACGGCGCGTGTTCGCGAAAACACAAAAATTCTTCGTTCAATACATGGCGCACGGCCACCGCCGCGCGACACAATGAAGCCGTCGTGGCCGTGTCATGCGGCGACGTGATCAGACTCACCTTCTTCCGCTGCGCCGCTTCGATGGTTTTCGTTTCCACCTTCAAGCCGCCCGTAACAATCACCACGCGCACGCCTTCGCGGATGGCGAGGTTCTGAATGTCCCAGCGGTCGCCCACCACCACGACGAGTTTTTCCCGCGCCACCGTATCCAGCCGTTCGGCGAAGGATTCCAAGCTCATCGCCCCGATCATCAACGTTAGATCCTCCTCCGCCTCCGGCTCATGCGCGATAAGCAACTCCCCGTGCAAGGTCCGCGTCAGATTCGTCAGCGACGACAGCACGCGCCGCGAATCCACCAGCCGGTTGGCCGTGGGGAAAAGAAACTTGCTGAGCTTGAACAAAGACAACAGTCCACAGCAGCGCTGGCTTTCGTCCAGCACGGGCAGGATGCGGATGTTGCGCTCATCCATCAGACCAAGCGCATCCGCCGCCGTTGCCCCCGGCGTCACGCTGGTAATGCGCGCTTGCATCACGTCACGCACTTTCGGGGCGACATCCGCCACGAACTTGGGCGCGGGCATGCCGAAAGTTTTCAACACAAAATCAATCCGGTCGTTGGTATCCCCACAGCGCGCCGCCACGGCCTCGGGCATACCCGTACGCCGCTTGAACTCCGCGTAACCGATGGCGGAACAAATGGCGTCCGTGTCGGGATTCCGATGGCCGATGACCAGAATTTCACTCATGCAACAGGGTGTGGAGAGTATGGACGCCAACCGTAAGCAGCAAGGAAAAGGCATACACTGAAATGGAGCCGGGGTAGCAAGCCAAACTCGATTCTTACTCTTCACCTTCATCGTAATCTCCCGTCCGAACCCCGGCGGTGCGCTAGGGGAAAGCTGAAAATTAGGAAGAAGTTTAGTTTAAGATTGAGACCAAAACTACTCCATCCCATCCAACAGATTGACCGCGCCCGCAGCCGGCATTAGCCTTGCGCCGTGACTGACATAGCCGACATCCCACCGCTGACCGCCAACAACCTCCGCGTTCGCCCAACCATGCCGCCCGCGCGTTTCGATCCGCTCGCGCAGGAAATCTACGCGCTCAAGAAGCAGTTGAACGCGGTGATCCTCGCCCACAATTACCAGGTCGGCGAAATCCAGGATGTGGCGGATTACGTAGGCGATTCGCTGGGCCTCGCGCAACAGGCCGCCAAAACCAGTGCCGATGTCATTGTTTTCTGCGGCGTGCATTTCATGGCCGAGACGGCAAAGATATTAAACCCAAACAAGATCGTCGTGCTGCCGGACAAGGACGCCGGTTGTTCGCTCGAAGAAAGTTGCCCCGCCGACAAGCTCGCCGCGTTGCAGGCCACGAATCTGAATTTCTGGACGATTGCCTACATCAATTGCAGCGCGGCCGTGAAGGCGCTCTGCGACGTGATCGTCACCAGCGGCAATGCGGAGAAAATTGTCAACGCCGCGCCCAAGGACAAGGATCTGCTCTTCGTGCCCGACGAAAACCTCGGCCAATGGGTGATGGAACAAACCGGCCGCCCGATGACGTTGTGGCAGGGCAACTGTTACGCCCACGTCGAGTTCCGCCGCGACGCCCTGCTCCAGATGCGCACGCAGTTTCCGTTGGCGAAAGTAGTGGTTCACCCCGAAGCCTTGCGCGAAGTGCGCGAACTGGCCGACGCTGTTTGCTCGACGGAAAAAATGATCACCTACTGCCAGACCGATCCGGCGAAGCAATTCGTGATCGTGACCGAATCGGGCATCATCCACCGGATGCAGAAGGAATGTCCGGGCAAGGAATTCCTCTGCGCGCCGACCTTCGACGTGATGAAGCTGCCGAGCGACAACTGCCGGTGCAGCGAGTGCAAATACATGAAGTTGAACACGCTGGAAAAAGTGCGCGACTGCATGATGCACCTCGCCCCGCGGGTCGAGCTGCCGGAAGCCATCCTCAAACGCGCGCGCCTGCCGATTGAACGGATGCTGGAAATTTCGGCGCGGCCATTGGCCAACGTGGGATGAGGGTGCGCCGAGGAGATTCCCAAGCTTGCGAAAGCGTTTCAGCAGGTCTCGCTGTCCGCAGGGACGAAGTGTTCGTAGAAATTCCAGGATATCGATGTCGATGAGCAAAGAAGTTAAACATGCATCGGTAGATTCGTTGCTGGGGCAACTTCAGCGAGGGCGAGGCGCGGGATTCCTTGCTGCCCGCCGCGAGCCGTCGAGTAGGATCTGGCCTCTCCTTGTGGAATGCATCACTCACGATCCGCGCATCGACAGCCAAGTTGAAGACCGGGCTGATTACTATGCCGCGCTCGCCATCGAAACCGAGATGGAATTGGGTGCACTTGCAACCCACCTCCGTGAACAAGACGACGCAGGCCAGTCTGGGTGGAACACGCCACTTACCGTTAGCACGCTTGGGGCACTTGGGCGACGGGGTTATCGGGGTGCTATCGCCATCCTTCGCGATTATGTCGCTTGGGGGGAATGGTGGAATTGGGCAATTGACGAATTGGTTTCGACACAAACTCTGGAAGCTTGGGAGGACCTTGATGATGTCTTTTGCCAACGATTCGGCTGCGACGAACTCATCAAAGAAGAGTTGGCATGGTTCGATGCGGAGGCAGAGCCGTGGAAGACTTGGTCCAAACAAAATGCCCGACTGGGCCGTCTCGTCGGTGCTTCGAGAAAACAGGCTGGAAACTCACTGCAGTATGAGAAGCATGACTACAGCAATCTAACCGTTGCCGACGTGCTTCGCTTAGCGGGGCAAGACGCGCGAATTTGCCACAAACTTCGGAAGATCATCGTCAATTCTGTCAAGCCAGGAGACTTTGAGTTTCTGCTATCCCAAGTCTCTGTTGCAGAGCCTGAACGCTCCGGGGTTGCGCTCGCCGGTTTAACGAAGCTCGGGAACCCGACCATGTTCGATTGGTTACGAGATTTCTGGTGCAACAATCCGGAAATGCCGGGAAGGCTTCGAGTCCGCACCAAGGAAGCCATGGTTGCAATGCCGCCGTCACGAACTCTGCTCCTTGCTCGTGACTGGCTAGATCATCCGGAATGGCATTTCCGCGTTCTTGCCGAAGAGGTGATGGAGCATCATGCCACGCTTGACGACGTTCCACGCTTGCGGAAAGCAATCGCCTCTGCCCTTGCAGACGATGACACTAATATCTATCGGCTGTGCACTTTAATTGAAGCGTTCAAACACATGCAGGCGCTTGGCCGAACACCAGAATTGGAACGTGCTTTTGTCGAGTTTCGTTATTCCTATGGACGGGCCCGCGCGGCAGAAGCACTCTTGGCGACCGACAAAGATTTCTTCGCTCGAACCTATGCGAACGAATGCCTCTCGGATTGCGAAGTGACAACTCGCCGCTTGGCATGTGCCACAGTGCATGCAACTTCAACGAAAGCGAGCGAACGACTCATGCAACTTTCCGTAGACGTGTGGGAAGATGAAGAGGTCCGCAACGCAGCAATAAAACGATTGTCTTCATAATTGCGCTCCTCGAAGTCCAAAACCTGAAACCCATTTCCCGATAGTTCACAGGCTGTTTACTAAACTACCTCCACCGGGCACTTCGGCAGCGCGTCGAGAAAAGCCTGGCCGTATTGCTTGGCGAGGATGCGGTTGTCCAACACGACGATGATGCCGGTGTCGGTCTTTGTGCGAATCAAACGGCCCACACCCTGGCGGAAT
>JANYBF010000253.1 GCA_025360895.1 Verrucomicrobiota bacterium | reverse complement strand
CGGGCTGATGGCGGTGATCCAGGTGCCCAACTGTTCCGCGCCCGTCGGCTTGATTTCGATACGTTGCGCCCCGGCGTAACCCAGCTTGGTCAACAAGGCGTCCATGGATTCCACCGTGCCCAACGAAAGCAAGGGTTTGGGGGGTTGGCCATATTCCTTGGCCGCCTGGCGGTCGGTGAGTGTGAGGATATTGCCTTCCTTGTTGAGAACTTCGCCATCAATGGTCAGGGCCTTGGTCTTGTCAATCATCGCTTCGATGACCTCGATATTGTGTCCGTTCTTTTCCGCCTGCACGCGCACCATCGCCCGCACCGCTGAAGTCATCTTGGCCTCAACCGTATCCGGCATTTTTTCCACGCCCGTCCCGCCGGGTGACATCATGATTGGCGCTGCCGCACCGATGACGCTTTGCGGCGCCATGAATATCTTTTGAGTTGCGACCGAGATGAACGCGCCGGCGGAGAACGCACGGTTGTTGACGTAGGTGACCGTCAGGCCCGGAAACTTGCTGATGATTTCAATGATTTCCTCGGTGACATCCACCCGTCCACCATCCGTTTTCATGTCGAGGATGAGCGCATCGGCCTTCATTTCCATCGCCTCCTTCACGCCGCGCCGCACCACGTAAACCAGCGGCGGCATGATGGCTTCCTGGATGGGCAGGATGTATACCTTGCCGGTCGGGGAAACCGCCGGGGAATTGGTTTCCGCAGTGAACCCCGACGCGCCAGTCAGCAAAAACCAACCGAGCATCAACCCGGGAGCGTAATTGAAATTCATGCCCCAGCTTACGCCCGCCGCCGGATCGGAACAAAGGCTAAACCGAAACCAAGCAGACGGAAACCACGGATGGACACCAATGGACACGAATCTGCCGCTGCCGAAGCGAAGGGTGGCGAACGGGAATCCTTGGCCACGGTTCGCTGGCCGCGCGCGCCTCATCATTGAGAGCGAATACCACCGGCATTGATTCGTGTGTCTTCGTGTCCGTTCGTGGTTGAACGGCTTTTAACCACTCCCCGCGACTCTGGGAGTTCAAACTTGCCCCGGCCGGTTTGATTCCAGAACCTCCCCGGGCATGAAATTTGCCATCTGTAACGAGATATACCAAGGCTGGAAACTGGAGGACACGCTGGCCCACGCGGCACAGCTGGGTTACGCTGGCTTGGAAATCGCCCCCTTCACGCTCGCCAATGCGGTCACCGACATCTCCGCCGCCGAACGTCAGCGCATCCGCGAACTCGCGGCGCGACATAACATCGCGATCGTTGGACTGCACTGGTTGCTGGTAAAACCCGAGGGTCTTTATCTGAACCACACCGAGACCGCCGTCCGCGTGCGCACGGCGAAGTATTTTGTCGAGTTGGTGGATTGCTGCGCGGACTTCGGCGGTACGATCATGGTTGTCGGTTCGCCCAAGCAGCGGAATTTACTGCCCGGCGTGACGCAGGCGCAGGCGGTGGACTGGACGGCGGCGACACTCCGCGACGCGGTCCGGCGGGCCGAAGATCGCGGCGTGACCATTTGTTTTGAGCCGCTCGCGCCGTTTGAAACGGATTTTATCAACACGGCGGCGGAAGCAATCGAATTCGTGAAGGCGTTTCAATCGCCGGCGTTCAAAATCATTCTCGATGTGAAGGCAATGTCCGCCGAGGCCAAGCCCCTTCCGCAAATCATCCGCGAGTCCGGGCCGCACTTTGCGCACTTTCACGCCAACGACAAGAATCTGAAAGGCCCGGGTTTCGGCGACGTGGACTTCAAGCCCATCGCTGCCGCACTGCGGGAAGCCGGCTACGACGGCTACGTCTCGGTGGAAGTATTCAAGTTCGAGGAAGGGCCGGAAATCATTGCGGGCCGGAGTTTCGAGTATCTGCGGGCGAGCTTCGCCTGACGCAGGGCACGGTGGACGCCCGGATTATTTCGCGCCGGCCTTCGCTTCGTATTTCTTCAGCGTCTCGCCGAGTTCCTTTTTCATATCTTCGTCCGCCGCCGCCGCGATGGCTTTCTTTTGCCAGGTGACGGCTTCCGCAACTTTGCCGCTGTCGGACAATGCCCGGGCATAAGTATCGAGGACGCCCGCTTCCTTCGCGTCGGTTGCATCCACGGCGGTTTTGGCGAGCTGGGTGGCGAGCGCAAAGTCGCGGGTCTTGATGCGTTCGTCGGTCAAAATGGTCCAGGCCCACTCATTTAACAACGCGCCGTTCTTGGTTTTCACCTCGCCCAGTTGCTTCGCCAGCTCGGGCAGTTTGTCAGCAGCCCCTTGCCCGGCGGCCGCGCGATAATAGGCGGCGAACATGGCATTTAGCGTCAGGACTTCTTTAAACTCGGCGAGGTTGAACTCCGCCGGGGCGGAAGCCACCAGTAACTTCTCGATCCGGGCGAGGTTCGTGCCGCCATTGTTCGCCATCATGGCCATCTGATAGTCGCGCAACAGGCTTTGAAACTTCACGCTCTGGCGGGCTTCGGCGGCGTTAAATTTCTGGCCCGGAGTAAGGCCGCCGAGTTCGGTGTCCAAGGCCTCAAGTTCCTGGCCGAGCTTTTCAATCTTTGCTTCGTCCCGGCCTTCCTGCGCCGCTGCGTAAAACGCTTCCAATTTCTGACGCGCACCGTCACGCTGCTTCGCCTTGGTCAAATCGAGTTTGCCCGCGAGTACTTCCGCCACCGCCTTGTCCAATCCGTCCATCGGATGGCCGTGCCAGACAATCCGGCCTTCCTCGTCCACGATGAACGCATGGGGAATCCCACCCTCGCCGAAGGCCTCCATGTAGCCCGCGCTGGTTTTCTTGTCCGCATCCACCGCGACGACGTAATCCATCTGATCGCCCATTTTGGTTACGAATTTTTTCACCGGCGCCACTTCTTCATCCGTGACGCCGACAAAAATCACGTCCTTGAATTTTTTCTGCATCTCCGTCAAGTGCGGGATGCTGGTGCGGCAAGGCGGACACCAGGTGGCCCAGAATTCGACGACCACGACTTGTTTGCCTTTGACGGCGGCCAGGTCCACGGGTTTCCCTTTGACCCATTCGGAAATTTGCAGCGGCGGGGCCGGGTCGCCCAGTTCAGCGGCCAAGGCGGCCTGAGTCAAAGCCAGGACGCAACCGAGGGTGAGCAATGGTTTCATAATGTGTACGGTTGGTATGTTTATGCTCGCGACGGTAGATTCCGTAAGCAAATGCGTCAATACAAAGCCAGCCCGGTTTTTTCCGGCTCGTTCAATTCTTTGCGCGGGCCTTTCCGACGGAAGAAGCGACCGTTACCCCAATCGTCAAAAATGGCATAACTCACCGGGGTGACCAGCAGGGACAGCAAGAGGCAAAGCATCTGCCCGCCAATGATGACTTTGGCCATCGAAGCGCGGCCCGCCGCGCCCGGCCCCTGGCCGAGCGCAATCGGAAGCATTGAGGCGACCAGCATCAACGTGGTCATCAAGATGGGGCGCAGGCGGGCCCGGTTGGCCTGGAGAATCGCTTCCTCGCGATCGAGGCCGCGGGCCCGCAGCGTGTTGGTGTAGTCCACCTGCAAGATACCGTTCTTCTTCACGATGCCGAACAGCATGAACAGGCCAAAGATGGCGTAAATGTTGAGCGGTTCGTTGAGGACCACCATCGTAAACAACGCGAACGGCAGGGAGAGCGGCACGGCCAGCAAGATGGAAATCGGATGGACAAAGCTTTCAAATTGCGCCGCCAGAATCATGTACATGAAAATCATGGCGAGGCCGAACGCGAGCAGGAAGTTCTGAAATGTTTCCTGCAACGTCTTGGCACGACCGGTGAACGTCACCCCATAGCCGGCGGGCAGGCCGATCGTCTTGATGACGGCTTGTACGTCCGTGATCGCGTCCCCCAGCGCCTTGTCGGTCGTCAGGTTGGCGACCACGGTGACCTTGCGCTGGCGTTGATAACGATCAATCTGGTTAGGCCCACGGGCTTCTTGAAAGTGGACAAAGTTCGCAAGTTGCACCAGCCCGACATTCGTTCCGCTGTTCAGTCGCAACGTGACGTCGCCCAGCGCCTCCTGCGTGGTTCGGTCGCGCGCGTCGGCGCGCAGCCACACGTCATACAGGTCGTCGTTCTCGCGGAACGTGCCGACGATCTCGCCGCCGACCAGCGTGCGCAAGGTGTCCGCGATGTCCTGAATCTGCAAACCAAACTGGCTCGCCTTTTCGCGGTCAATCTCGACGCGCAATTCGGGTTTGCGATTAGCCAGCGTCATGTCCACGTCGGCCAGGCCGTGGGTCCGGCGCAGGATGGTGATGATTTGCTCCGCGTAGCCCGTGAGCTTCTGGAGGTCCGGTCCCACGAGGTTGAACTGCAGATCCGAATTGCGCCCCCCGCCGCCGATGTTGGAAATCAATTGTACGCTCGAACGCACGTCCGGAAACTGCGCCAGGATTTTCCGCGCCTGATCCATTACTTGAAACTGCGACCAGCGCCGGGTGCCGCCGATGATTTTGTTCCACCACCCGCCCAACTCCGGCAACCGGCAATAAATCGTCGCGATGGTCACCACGCCCTCGCCTTTGCCAAGCCGGCCGCTGGTGTTGCCGATGGTAATAAGTGAATTTACGATCGCGACCTCCTCACCGATGCGCAACGCGCGCAGACGTTGTTCAATCTGGTTGCAAATCTCGGTGGTGCGTTGGAGGTTCGAACCTTCGGGGGTTTGCAGCGAAATCTCGAATTCGCTCGAATCATCGGGCGGGATGAATGTGAACTTGGTCAGCTTGCCGAGCGGAATAATCAAAATAAAACACAAGCCGGACGCCGCCATGATCACCCAGCGGTGATGCAGGCTCCAGCGCAAGACGGCCAGGTAGTGGCGGGAAAGCCATTGCATGAGCGGCCCGCCATGCGCTTTTTTCTCCCGCGATTTCGGATCGTCGGTGTGCCGGAGGAAGCGCGAGGAAAGCATTGGGGTGAGCGTGAAGGAAACAAACAGCGACACCATAATTGCAAAAGCCACCGTCACGCCATAGCTGGAGAAGAACATGCCCACGCGGCCCTTCATGAAGGCCAAGGGCAGAAAGATGACCACGAGCGAAAGCGTCGTGGCCATGACCGCGAGGGCGATTTCACCCGTGGCGTAGCTCGCGGCTTTCGCCCCGCTCCAACCTTTTTCCTCCATCGTCCGGTGAATATTTTCCAAAATGACGATGGCATCATCAATCACGATGCCGACGGAAAACACCAGGCCCAGCATCGTGAAATTATTCAGCGTGTAACCCATCGCGCGCATGAGCACGAAGGTGGAAATGATGGAAGTTGGGATGGCGACGCAGGCGATCACCGTGCCGCGCCAATCGTGGAGAAAGGCGAACGTCGTCAGCGCCACGAGAATCGCGCCGAGCAGCAGGTGAAAGTTGATTTCCTCGAGCGACCGCCGAATGAAGCGCGATTGATCGCGGATTACCTGCAATTGAAAGTCCGGCGGCAAAACGGCTTTGAGTTCCTCCAGGCGTTTCTTCACGCCATCAATCACTTTCACCGTGTTGCTGCCGGATTGTTTGCGCACGATGAGCGTCACGCACTTCTGGCCGTTGGCGGTGGAGAGGGAGCGGGGTTCTTCGATGGCATCCTCGACTTGGGCGACGTCTTTCAGGAACACCGGTTGCCCGCCGAAATTCGCCACGATGAGTTCGTTAAAATCCTTTACGGCCTCCATGCGACCGAGGGTGCGGACCGTAAGCTCGCGGGGGTTTTGATTGAGCCGGCCGCCGGGAATTTCAATATTCTGCCGGTCCAACGCCTTGCGCACGTCGTCAATCGTCAGGCCGTAAGCCCGGAGCTTGCCAATGTCCACGGAAACCTGCACTGCGCGCGCGCGCGCACCCGCCATGCTGACGGACCCCACATCCGAGACCGTCTCAAGGCTTTGTTTTATGAACTTGTCCGTGATATAGCTGATCTCCTTCAAATCGCGTGGCGCGTTGACGCTGATCGCGATCACGGGAACGGCGTCGAGGTCGAACTTGTCAATGATGGGCGGGTCGGTGTCGGGCGGGAGGCGGGCGAGAATGGTGTTTACCTTGTCGCGCACATCCTGTGCGGCGACGTCGCGATTACGCTCCAGCAGAAACTGCACGTTAATTTGCGAAACCCCCTCGGTGGTGACACTGCTCAATTCATCAATGCCCTGGATTGTATTGATGATTTCCTCCAGTGGCTTGGTGACGCTGGTTTCCATTTCCTCGGGGGAAGCGCCCCGCAACGTCGTGGTCACGGTGATGATGGGCAATTCGACGTTGGGAAACTGGTCAATGCCGATGCTGCTCAACGAAAACCAGCCCAGTACCACGATGAACAGATTGATCATCGTGGCGAAGACCGGCCGTTTGATGCACAGATCCGCGAGGCCGACGCCTTTGATCGCCGCCGGTTCTTTTGCCGAAGGTTCTGGTTCAGCGCTATTCATGGGCAGCAGCGTTCGCCGCGTTCGTAATTGCCGATTTTTCCACACCCCCAACCGGCGGCGGCGATTGAATGGTGACTTTCTGGCCGTCACTCAAACGGCTTTGACCGCTGACCACCACTTGTTCGCCTGATTTCAAACCCTCTAAAATCTCCTGCCGCCCGTTTTGAATCCGGCCCACCTTGACCGCCCGCGTGTGGGCGGTGGCGCCTTCGACCACGAACACTTTCGTCACTCCGGCAAAACTGACCACGGCTTCGAGCGGAATCATCGGTGTGGGCACCGCCCGTTCGAGTGTGAGCGAGCCGCGCGCGAAGGTGTTCGCTTTCAACCGGAAGTCGGTGTTGGTCACCAGCGCACCGACGCCGAACGCCCGTGACGCGGTCGAGACCGACGGGCTGATGAGATAAACGCTGCCGGTGAAAGTTTCCCCCGGGTAATTGTCCACGTTGAACTGCACGGGCAGCTTTTTCGTCACAAAGGACGCGCTCCGTTCCGGCACTTGAAAAATAAATTTCAGCACGGAGTCGTTCACGATACGAAACAACGGCGCTCCGATTTTCAAGTAATCGCCCGCGCTGGCAATGCGTTCAGCCACGGCGGCGTTGAACGGGGCGCGCACATGGGAACGTTCGAGATTGAGTTGCGCGATGGCGTCGGCCGCTTCGGCCGCGTTGACTTCGGCGCGCGCCTGCTCGGAGTCAGCGACGGCTTTGTCGAGGTCGCTGGCGGAACTGATTTTGTCCCGTTGCAGATCCTGGACGCGCTTGAGGTTCTGGGCGGCGTTGAGGGCACTGGCTTTTACCTTGGCGACGTTGGCCGCTGATTGCCGGGCCTGCGCTTCGTAGGCGGTGGTGTCAATCAGCGCGATTTCCTGATCCGTCGTCACGCGGTCGCCGAAATCCACCCGGGTCTTTTCGACCTGGCCTTCGACCTGCGCGCCAACGGTCGCCTCGTCCTTGGCAAATAAGGTGCCGATGATTGAAATCGAACGGTCCAGCGGGAAAGATTCCACCGGGATGACGGTTACCGGCGCCGCCTCGTCACCCTGGGTCTTGGGCGCTTCGCCTTGCGGTTTGGAGCAAGACGCGAGCGCCGTCGCCAAGCCGATGATAACGAGCCATGGTTTGATCTTCATACGACGTCAGATTTTTTTTTTACGTGCGATGGCAACGGTACGTAGGTGGGTAATTGGCGTCAATGTAATGCGCCGCTGGTCCCGCGCGGGCAAATCCGAAAGCAACCGTTTCAACGCAATCGGAACCCGCCCCGGAAAATCACCTCCGCCACTACCACGACGAAAAAAACGGCGCTGACCACGGCGTTCAGGCGGAAGAAGGCGAGGTTGATCCAATTCAAACTGCGGCGGCGGGCAATCCAGTGTTCCATCACGAGGCACGCCACAATGACGACCCAGCCCACGAAATAGACGAAGCGGAACCGGCACAGCAAACCGAAGGCGAAGAGCAGGCCGCACATGATGATGTGCGCAAGGAAGGCGGCGGCGAGCGCATTCTTCGGTCCCCAGGCCACGACGAGGGAACGCAGGCCCTGACGTTTGTCGAACTCGTAATCTTGCAACGCGTAGATGACATCGAAGCCCACCAGCCACAGTACCACGGCCAACGCCAGCACCACTGGCTGGATCCCAACTCTGGCGTCCCCCAGCCACGTCAGCAAAGATTCAGTCGAGGCGAAGAGGCCGGCCGGAGACCCAAAACCGAACCCGCCCTTCACCGCCAGCCAGGCGCCCACCGGCGCCAGGGCCAGCGCGAGGCCGAGAAAGACGTGCGTGTAATCCGTGAAGCGCTTGGTGAGGGAATAAAAACAAATCACTATGAGCGCGACGGGCGAGAGATAAAAGCACAGCGGGTTGAGCAACCAACTGGCGGCGATGAGGCCCGCGCCGGAAAAGGCACAGAGAAAGATGGCGCTGCCCAGACTGATTTGCCCGGCGGGCAAATGCCGGTTCGCCGTACGCGGATTGAGCGCATCAAACTTGCGATCCACGATCCGGTTGAACGCCATCGCGCAGGTGCGGGCACAAACCATCGCGGCGAGAATCAGGCCGAACGTGCGCCCGCCCGGCCAGCCGCGATTTTCCCGCGCGGCCACCGCCATCGCGGCGAGGGCGAACGGCAGGGCGAAGATCGTGTGCGAGAAACGCACGAAGCCGGCCCACTTTTGAACGAAAGAGAGCATTGGGCTTTAACGCCAAGGCGCCAAGGCGCCAAGGCGCAGGGACGGGGCGTAAAGAACTTGGAGACCGAGGGGCTGAATTTTCATTCTTTCTCCTCCGCCCAACGTTTCACGAGCTGATGCGCCACGCCGAGATGATCGAGTACCCGCGCGACGACGGTGTCCACGACTTCCACAATCGTTTGCGGGCGCATGTAGAAGGAGGGATTTGCCGGGAGGATCGTCGCGCCCGCAAGCAGGAGCAGTTCAAAGTTTTTGACGTGAACCAAGCTTAACGGCGTTTCGCGCGGGACGAGGATGAGTTTTTTCCGCTCCTTGAGCATCACATCAGCGGCGCGCAATAGAACATCTTCGCTGTAGCCATGCGCAATCCGGCCCAGGGTGCCCATCGTGCAGGGAATAACCACCATCGCGTCCGGCGGATTCGAGCCGCTGGCGAACGGAGCGTTCATGCTTTTGAGGCCATGGGGCTTTACCCCCGCCGGCAGGCGCAGGCCGCCGGGCAATTCCTCGGCGATGACTTGTTGTGCGTAATTGCTGAGTACGACGTGAATTTCGTGCGCCTGCGGGTCGAGATTATCGAGCAGCCGCTGGGCGTACAGCGTGCCGCTGGCTCCGGTGATGGCGACGAGGATTTTCACAGATTGGATGTTCGGTCTGAACTCAGGTGGTGAAAGGATGGCGATGGCCTTGGGCTTGGCAACCCTGTTTTGGCTTTCGTGGGCATTTTGTTGCGATAGATTATGGCTAATGCACGGCGGGACGGACAAGAAAGCGCACCGGTTGATTTACCTCGCGCTCGTCCTGGCAACCACCGCCGCGTACTGGCAGGCCGGGCGTCTTGGCTTCGTGAACTTTGACGACCCGGAATACATCACGGAAAACGATCAAGTCCGCGCCGGTCTGACTTGGGAAGGAGTCGTCCGCGCCTTCACCAGCTTTCAAGCGGCCAACTGGCATCCGCTTGCGTGGCTGTCGCACATGCTGGACTGCCAAATTTTCGGAGTGGCCGCCGGTCCCCACCATCTCGTGAGTGTGGCTCTCCACATTTTGAACAGTCTGCTGCTTTTCCGTCTGTTAAACTCTCTGACGAACTCGACCTGGCGCAGCGCGACCGTGGCGGCGATGTTCGCCCTGCATCCGGCGCATGTGGAATCGGTGGCTTGGCTCGCGGAACGCAAGGATGTGTTGAGCACATGGTTTGGACTGCTGGCCCTGCTGGTGTATGCGCGGTATGTCCGTCAAGTGGCGGCCGGAAGCCATGCGCCGGGGGACCAATCAGTCGTCCGGACACCAGCTTCTTCGCGGCAAACCTTGTTCGTCCCCCCCAACCGGAATTATTGGGCTGCTTTCCTTTGTTTTGCTTTGAGTCTGATGAGCAAACCGATGTTGGTCACGTTGCCCTGGGTTTTGTTGCTGCTGGATTGGTGGCCATTGCGGAGGTTTGCGCGCGGGGGGAACCGGGAAAACCAGGCGAATGTCGTGAGCCGCCTGGTGCTCGAGAAGTGGCCGTGGTTCGCGCTTTCCGTCATCTCCTGTGCGCTGACGATTGCTGCGCAGAACAGCGGGGGAGCCATGGCTCCGTTGGATGTGCAACCGCTGTCCGCCCGGCTGGCCAACTCGCTGGTTTCATGCGTCCGCTATCTGGGCAAGCTGATCTGGCCCACGGATCTGGCTATAATTTATCCGCTCCCCTCGGCGTGGCCGGTCGGGATTACCATAGGGGCGGCGGGGCTATTGATGGCAACCACGATCATATGCCTGCGGTGGGCCCGGCGGTGGGCCTACCTGCCCATGGGTTGGTTTTGGTTTTTGGGGACCCTGGTGCCGGTCATCGGATTGATTCAAGTCGGGCGCCAGGCGATGGCCGATCGTTACACCTATTTTCCGAGCATCGGCTTTTTCATCCTGATGGTCTGGGCGGCCGCTGACTTTTTCAAACGCGTTCGCGCGCCGCAACGGTTGGTCGGCATCCTGACGGCCGGCTGGCTGATCGGCTGGGGGGGCGGCACGGCGAAGCAAACCTGCTATTGGCGCGACAGCGTCACGCTATTTGAGCGGGCGGTGGCCGTCACGGCGGAAAATGCGCAGGCGCAAAATAACCTCGGCTTTAGTTTACAGGATGTGGGCCGATCTGCGGAGGCTAAACGGTGCTACGCCGAGGCGGTACGTATTGCGCCGGACGATCCTTTGTACCGTAAAAATCTCGGCCTCGTGTTGGCTCGCGAGGGCGACACCAACGCCGCCAACGTGCATTTGCAATTTGCCATCCAGCGCTACCTGGAAATGGCTCGCGCCCAGCCGGAGTCCGCCGAAACCTTCAACGCCATCGGCATCGCCCTAAATGCCATGGGGGAGCGGCGTGAGGCGGCGAACTATTACGCACAGGCCGTCCGGCACGCACCCCGCAATTCAGTCTATCGAAACAACCTGGGGGTGGCGCTGGCCCGGCAGGGCGACGTGTCGGGCGCCATAGCTCAGCATGAAGAAGCAATTCGACTCACGCCGAAGTACACGGAAGCATACATCAATCTCGGCGCAGAATTAGTGGCCGGCGGACGCCTGGCGGAAGCGGTCTTGCGGATCCAACAGGCCTTGCGAAGCAAACCAAACTCCGCCGAGGCCCACAACAATTTGGGCGGAGTACTTGCCCGGATGGGTCGGGACGAGGAGGCCATTCTTCATTACGCCGAAGCGCTTCGTTGGGATCCGAAGCTGGCGCAGATCCATCTGAACCTCGGCCTGTCACTCTTGAAGCTGGGCCAGTTGCCCAAGGCAGTCGAGGCTTTCAGCGAAGCCGCGCGGCTTGATAATAAATCCGTTGAAGCGGCCTACAATCTGGGCAAAGGTCGCGTCCTGCTCGGACAGTTTGAAACAGCGACCGCCACCCTGACCGAATTGGTGAACCGGACACCAACGCATGCCGCCGCCCATTTGTATCTGGGAAAGGCCTGGATCGGACTGCGGCAACCGGAAGCGGGTATAGAACATTTGCGCGAGTCCCTGCGGCTTCGCCCGGAATCGTTGAGTGCCGCCAGTACGCTGGCGTGGGTGCTTGCGACCGACCCCGATGCTCATTTTCGCAACGGCGAGGAAGCGATCCGACTGACCGAACCGATCGCAGGTCAGGCGGATCGCCTGCAACCGTCCGTGTTGGATGCCTTGGCCGCCGCGTACGCGGAAGTTGGCCGCTTCGACGACGCAGTCATCACCGCCCAAAGCGCCGGGGACCACGCGCGATTATCCGGCGATACGAACATGGCTTCCGAGGTGGTCGCCCGCATCCGGCTGTATCAAGGACATCAGCCGTATCGCTCAGCGAAATTTCCCGAATAGGCCACTCAAGTTAAAACGTGGGCTTGAGTCGGCCCGGGCCATTCGCACAATGGTAGCGTGTCGAAACTCACAACCTTCTTGGCCTTTGCCCTAGTCCTCCTGACCGGTTGCAATTCCGTGCCCAGACCAGCGGGCCAGACGCTCTCGACAAATTGGGACGCGGACCTGGGCCCGGCGCGCGAAGTCGAGCCGCCGCTGGGTATCGCCCTGCCCTCCCATTTCCCCGTGGCCGAAGCGCCGGTGGTGGCCAATCCCCGAACGAATCCCGCGCTGGCACCGCTGGCCCCGGTGGATTCGGCCTGGGTTTCGTTGAATGTTTGGGCTGCCCAAAACGGCTTGCGCGCGTTGCAGAAGATTCCGCTCTTGCCGCAGGTTGCCTACGCAATCACCACCTTGAACGGGGTCTTCGCCGTGCGAGTCGGCAGCCAGACGGCTTTCTGGGATCAGTTGGATGTCCGGCTGGGTTTTGCGCCGCAACAAATCGGCGACCAGATTTATTTGCACCCGCTGGATGTAAAAAAAACCCTCGAACCGTTGTCCCGTGGTCTGGCCCTTGCGAACGCGCCGCGCCGCGTGGTTGTGATTGATCCCGGCCATGGCGGCAGCAATCCCGGAACCCACAGCGTCGTGGATGGCCGGAACGAAAAGGAATTTACGCTCGATTGGGCAAAGCGCCTGGCCCCGTTGCTGGCGCAACAAGGCTGGCAGGTTTTTCTGACCCGGACGAACGATGTGGATGTTTCACTGCCCGACCGCACGGCGTTGGCCGAAGCGCAGCACGCCGATCTGTTCCTGAGTCTGCATTTCAATGCGTCAGGCGGGGGTGGCGATCCGGCGGGCGTGGAAACGTACTGCCTCACACCGACCGGCATGGCCTCGAGTGTCACCCGCGGCTATAATGACGATGTGCGCCAGGTTTTCCCCAACAACGCTTTCGATGCGGAAAATTTGCAATACGCCGTGCGATTCCAACGCGCATTACTGGAAGTCAACGGCACGAACGATCGGGGCGTGCGGCGGGCGCGCTATCAAGCCGTGCTGCGGGGGCATAGCCGTCCGGCGGTGTTGATCGAGGGCGGCTATTTGTCGAATCCGCGGGAGGCGCGGAAGATCGCCGATCCGGCGTACCGGCAGAAATTAGCGGAAGCCGTAGCGAGGGCGTTGGAATGAGCGCCGGGGCAAAACACATTCTGGTCACCGGCGGCGCAGGCTTCATTGGTTCGCATCTTGTGGAGCGACTTTTGGGAGAGGGGAAACCAGTCGTCGTGGTTGATGATCTCTCCACGGGCAACCGGGAGAATCTGCGCGCTCTGGAAAAGCACCCTCGACTGCGCGTTATTCAATCAAAAATTTCCACCTGCGCCGAACTGCCGGAATTGGTCGCGCAGGCGGAATCAATCTTTCATCTCGCCGCCGCAGTAGGCGTGGAACTGGTCGTCAAATCGCCGATCCATGTCCTCGCAACGAACCTGCACGAGACGGAAGTTTTGCTCAAAGCCGCCGCCCCGCAGGGCGTGCCGTTGCTCGTCGCTTCGACCTCGGAAGTGTATGGCAAGAGCCAGAAGGCGGCGTTCAGTGAGGAGGACGATCTGCTCATCGGCCCGCCGCATCAATCGCGCTGGAGCTACGCCTGTTCCAAGTTGATGGATGAGTTTTTGGCCCTGGCCTATGCGCAGGAACGCGCTTTGCCGGTGGTGATTGTGCGCCTGTTCAACACCGTGGGCCCGCGCCAGACGGGCCGTTACGGTATGGTGCTGCCGCGCTTTATTGCCGCCGCCCGCCGGGGTGAACCGCTCCGGGTCTTTGGCGACGGTCAACAAAGCCGCTGCTTTTGCTATGTGCTGGACACCGTGGAGGCGCTGGTGCGTTTGCAAAATTCGCCGGTGGTGCGCGGGGAGGTTTTCAATATCGGCGGCACGGAGGAAATCAGCATCCTCGATTTGGCGAAGCGCGTGATCGAAACGCTCGGGTCCAAATCCGCCATCGAGTTGGTGCCCTACGCCGAGGCTTATGCCCCCGGTTTCGACGATATGCGCCGACGCAAGCCCGTGGTGGAAAAACTCCAGCGCGTGACCGGGTTTTGTCCGCAAACTTCCTTGCGGGAAATTATCGAACGCACTGCGGAGAGTTTGGCGACGGCAAGCTGATTTTTGGATCGGCTCGTGGCGTGGCCAACAGGCACGCCTCATGCACCCACCTTTTCAACGGTCGCCTGCAACGGCTCACGCTAACCCCCGCTCAGTCAATTCATCTTCGTCCAGGCCAAGGTAGTGGCCGAGTTCGTGGAGATAAGTTGTACGGACTTCCGCACGGAAAATCTCCTCGTTGCCTTCGGCGAAGTCCCAGAGATTTTCGAGGAACAAAATGATCTGCGGCGGGAGCGGCGAGACGCTTTGTTCCTCATCGCCAAACGCCGGGCCAGTGAAAAGGCCCAGTGTGTCCGGTTCGATGCCCTCGGTTTGCCGTGCCGCGTTCGGGACGCGCTCGAAGGTACGGGCAAGGGCTGCGCCCGTGCTCGCAAAGGCGGCGGCAGCGCCGCCCGTGTGGCCGTGACTTCGGCGCGCGCCAGTTGGCACAAATATTCCCAGGAAGTACGCATGCAAATCATTACCCAATCGGGTCCCCACTTGGCGCCGGCTCACTGGATGGGCAGTTCGCGCACGTAGAGGTTCTTGAACCACACCGGCGTCTGGTGCGCCTGAAGTTCGATTGGCCCAATGGGAAAGAGCGACAAATCACGCTGCCAGTAATTCTCCAGCACGGTGTTGTTGACCACGAGTTCATCGTTCAGGAAGACATGCACTTTGTCGCCGACCAGGAGAATGCGGGAGCGATTCCATTCCCCGAGGGGTTTATCCGCGACCCGCAGCGGCGTGGCCGCGTGGGTCTGGTTGTTGAAGAGGCCGCCGGAGCCAACCTCGTTGCCCGTTTTGGTCGGCGGCGTGAACGGATCCCAAATCTGGACCTGCGGCGTGCCGCGCAAATAAAATCCGCTGTCGCTGCCGGGCGCAATCTTCCAGTCCGCCACCAGCTCAAAATTCGCGTAATCCTTCGCCGTGCAGAGATTGTCGAAGTTCGTTCCGCGATAAACCAGCAAGCCGTCTTCGACCTCCCAGTTCGCGCGCATGAGTTCATCCGCCTTCGCTTGTTTGGCGGCCAGTTCCGCCGGCTTCATCGTGGCGCGTTGTTTCGGGTCCGCCACCAGACCCTTCCAACCGGTGAGATCCTTGCCGTTGAACAGCGCGGTGAAACCTTCCAGCCCCGCGTTGGCGTTCTTGGCGCGCGGCAGTTCCTTCACGCGGAGGTGGCGGAACTCCACGTAATCGTTGTGGCCGAGGAGTCCGAGGTGCCCGCGTTCGCGAAATAGGCCGGGATGCTTTACGAGCGTCAGTGGATCGGACACGGTGTTGAGGTTCGCATCCAAAATTGTGATGCCGTTGACGCCGACCTTGATGTGCCGGCCTTGGGCGGTGATTTCTTCCGTGTTCCACTGGCCGGTCGGCTTGAGTGCGCCTTGCTTGGCAGCCAGGACATCATAGATCGAGCCGTGAAACTGATCCGACGGCCGCTTGCCCCCGCGCCCCCGCTCGGCGGCGACCTCGTCGAGAATTTGAATCTCCATGCCCAGAAACGCCGCATCGCCTTCGAGTGGCGCGCGGATGGCGATGCCGTTGTTGGCCCCTTCCTCCAGCTTGAATTCGAAGCGAAGAATGAAGTCTTCGTATTCCTTCTCCGTGAACAGATTGCCTCCGCCGCCCCGAGCGCAATAAATCACGCCGTTGGTGACGCCGTAACCGTCGCCATGTTGGCCCACCAGCGTCCAGCCGTTGAGGGTTTGCCCATCAAACAAACTGGTGAAGCCAGTCTCCCGGGGCGCGGCGTCGGCCTGTCGCGGGGTAGCATTAGGCTGTGGGGGCGAGGCGTCGGCTTGCCGGGGCGAGGTGGCTGCGGGCTGCCGGGGCGGGGCGAGCGCCAAATACGGTTGCTGCGGGGCGCAACCGGCCAACAAGGCGGCCGCTCCCATCGCGATCAAGGTTCGCGGCAACGCGTGTCGCCTGGGGAACTCGTGGAAGTCGTTTGTTATTTTCATGACGGACGCAGTGAAACGTGGGGAGGAGCGTTTGAGAAAAAACGCAGCCTGTCAAGCGACCTTTGCCCGGGGGCGAATTCCCGTTGCGCGACCCGAATGTGCGCCGTAGTCTCCCGGCGCGATCATTTCATGAAGCGTGCGTCGTCTGCCAGTAAAACCAAGTCGGCCGCCCCGGGTGCCAAGCGTAAGCCCCGGCGCCGGCGGGTGGTCGTCAAAAAAACTCCTGCGCCGGCCAAACGCAAACCAATCGCCAAAGCCAAACTGGTTACGAAGCGCGAACCCGTACCGAAATCCAAGCCGATTGCGAAGCCCAAATCCGTCGCCAAAGCCAAACCGATTGTAAAACGCAAAGCCAGGCCAAAGCTCCGTCCCGTCGCGAAACCACAATCTGCCACGCGCCGCCCGCTGCCTCAGAAATCTCCCGTCCGGCGGTCACGGTTAAAAATTCCCGCGTATCTCCTCGAAGGCGACGTGCCGGTGGTGACCGCCGTGACCGGTCCGGGCGAGAAGTACGCACTCGGCCCTGCGTCCCCCGCCGCGCCCTTTGCTGCGGAAACCGCCCATTTGCCCGAAGCCTACGGCACCGGGCGGTTGTATGTGACGCCGCGCGATCCGCACTGGCTTTACGCGCACTGGGACCTCACGCCGCAACAACAGTTTCGTCACAACGCGCGTTCAGTGGACCGGCATTTGATTTTGCGGATTCACGAGGGGGTCGTTCGCGAGCGGCCGGTCACGGAGATTCATGTGCATCCGGAGTCGCGCCATTGGTTCGCGCACGTCGGGCGTTCCGAAACCGTCTATGTCACCGAACTGGGCTACTACGAGACAGATCGCCGTTGGAAAAGCCTCGCGATGGCGGCCCCGACCAAAACCCCGGCGGACCGTGTTTCGTCCGCCGCCGCCGTGGAGTTCGCCACGATCCCACTGGAGTTGCCTTTTGAAACCATGCTGGAGTTGGTCCGGGATGGCGTTCCGGAAAAACTCCCGCTCGCCCAGGCGATTGAACAATTACGTGTATCCCGCCAATCCCGATTGACGCCGCGCTTGGCAATGTCCGCATGGACCCCGGAGCAGGAGCAAGCGCTCGCCGAATTCATCGCCCGCGAACGGGAGACATGCGGTTGGCCCAGTTCGCTTGAAATCAGCGAACTGCTGGGCGGACAAACCGAAAGCGATTTTACTAACCCCAAGCTTGGAGAGTTGGATTTGTCCTCGTTCTCTGGGGCTGCGGACGTGTCGAGTCCCGTCGGTGGCGGGCCTGCCAGCGGAAATAATTTCTGGTCCCAAGTAAATGCTTGGTTGCCCCTCCAAGGCGCGACGCCCCAAGACCCGGAGCCAGGTCTGCCAACCTCGGAAGCCCTTTGATGGATCATGAACCAGGACGCGGATCAACTTCGACTCTTAAGCATTTTCCATTACATCGTCGGTGGCTTGATGGCCTTTTTCGCGTGTATCCCGGTTTTTCATCTGGTTCTAGGGTTGCTGCTGATTTTCAAGCCGCAAATATTTGGGTCGGGAAATAATCATCCGCCCCAATTCCTGGGCTGGTTCTTTGTCGTCCTCGCCGGCGTGTTTATTATTCTGGGTTGGACGTTGGCTGTACTGATGATGTGGGCCGGGCGCTGCTTGAGCCGGCGGCGCCACTATACGTTCTGCTTTGTGATGGCCTGTCTTGGCTGCCTGTTCATGCCGTTTGGGACCGTTCTGGGAGTGTTCACCATCATCGTGCTGATGCGGCCAGCAGTGAAGACACTGTTTGGCCAGGCAGCCGCTTCCGATCATTGATGAATACCGCTTTCGCGCCGCTGCGGTTCCACCCTTACCAATCTCTTTGATCATGCCCGGTTACCTCGCCATCATCCTGCACGCGCATCTGCCGTTCGTGCGACATCCCGAGCACGAAAAGTTTCTGGAGGAAAGCTGGCTCTTCGAGGCCATCACCGAAACCTACCTGCCGCTCCTCGCGATCATGAGCGGCTGGCATCGCGACGGCATGGAGACGCGACTCACGCTGACGCTCTCGCCCACCCTCTGTGTCATGTTGCAGGATGCGTTGCTGAAGGAGCGCTACGCCCGCCATCTCGATAGCGTGATTGAACTCGCGGAGAAAGAGCTGCATCGAACGCACTGGCCCGGCTTCGAGGGCGAGTCCGAGGTGCGGCCGATGTTCGATCCCGGCATGGGCCCGTAGTGGGTCAGCGCAGCTTCAAACCCAGAGGAGCAGAGTCATGAGAGTGATGGTTTTCGTACCGGGGAACGAGGACTCCGAGGCCGGGAAGATGCCGAGCCGGGAGCTCCTCACGAAGATGATGAAATACAACGAGGA
>JANYBF010000249.1 GCA_025360895.1 Verrucomicrobiota bacterium | reverse complement strand
GATTCGTGTCGCGTGATTCGTATGCAGGGAACATTTATGATCCAGCCAGTCTCCACAGATACACTTACACCGGAAGTGATCCCGTCAATCATGCCGACCCATCCGGGAAAGACGGGTTAGGAACGGTGCTTGTTGTTACTGCAATTTTTATCGTGGTCGTGGCTTTTACTTTTGTGGCTTACAAACTTTACACCTCAACTTTCTCCCGTGCCTTGCGACTTGAATCAACAGGAGTGCTTGCAACTTCTGCTCAATTCGCGACCGTCGTCGCGGGACTTGATCAGATTAACGTGAGTCCGCGAATACAACAATTTCGAAGTCTCCTTGAAGACACGGGGAATACAGATTTGTCGATTTTGATTTTGCCAGGTGATCTTAATCAGGGATCACATAACCGCTCATTGAAGCACCAGCTATTCATTCCGGCGCGGGCACTTGCCGCCAATGATGGTGGCGTTGCCGCCGCAATTTTTGCTTTCGGTGAATTCCAACACGATGCGCTGGGAGGAAACCTCTCGGAAGAAGCTGCACAAAAAGAGATTGATGAAATCATTGCCGCCATTCGGAAAGCAAAACCTTGGCTAAATGTGCCAGATTATCGGCATGGTCGCCATTGAGGATGCCTATGCAAAATACCAGTCAACGTGACTACTTAAGAATCTGGAAATGGAGTTTGGCTTTGGAATGTCTTATCCTCGCTGTCTTGGGCTTCAGCTTCAACCTGTGGTGCGGCTTCTCCACTCTCATAGTCTGGGCAACCACCAATTTCTTCCTCTTCCGCGAAGTAGCTCGTTCAGCTAGAGCAATGCGGCTTGTCATGTTTTGTTTGGTCTTGGTTGTCCTAGACGCACTCGCTTTTGTTTTGCCGTGCCTTCTTGTAATGATTTGGAACAACTGGTCTGCCGGTGTTCAAACCGGGAAATTTTTTTGGCCTTCTTTTGGACCCTGGTCACTTATGTTTGCGGCGCTGGTTTTGTTTGCGCTCTTTAACAAAGTATTGATCTTTTTTGCCACCGTCGGAGTGCGCAAAATCCTTGAGAAACGTGCTTCGGCGTGAACAGCCCATCGCTGCCGAAATAACTCTAAACCCTCACCGCACTTTCGGGTTTTGCGTGTCCCGCTGCATTGGTCCGGCTATGATCGGACCGATGCGTCTTGGCTCGCTGAGCTTGTCCTCGAATTTGTTTCTCTCGCCGCTGGCGGGTTACACCAATCTGCCCTTCCGTCTCGTGTTGCGCGAAGTCGGTGGCGTGGGGCTTTGCACCACCGACCTCGTCAACGCCCGCTCGTTGCTCGAAAAGAATCCCCAGGCGCTCAAGCTCATCGAAACGCGCCTGGAAGATGTCCCGCTGGCCGTGCAGCTTTTTGGCAGCGTGCCGGAGGAAATGCGCGACGCAGCGGTGTATCTTGCGTCCATCGGCGTCGCTTCCGTGGATATCAACATGGGTTGCCCCGTCAAGAAGGTCTGCAAAGTCGGCGGCGGCTCGGCTATGATGACCGAGCTCGACAAAACCGCTGCGCTCGTTCGCGGCATGGTCGACGCCGTGAAAATTCCTGTGACCGCCAAGATGCGGCTTGGCTGGGACGACGAAAATTTAACCGCACCCGACCTGGCTCGTGCTTTGGAGGACGTGGGCGTCGCGGCGATTTTTATTCATGGCCGCACGCGTGAGCAGGGCTTCGGCGGCACGGTCAACCTGGCGGGCATTCGCGCGGTGGTGTCGGCGGTGAAGACCATTCCCGTCATTGGCAATGGCGACATCATCACGCCCCAGGCGGCAAAGAAGATGTTCGATGAAACCGGCTGTGCGGGTGTGAGCATCGGCCGCGGGGCGTTTTACAATCCGTGGATCTTCCAGCATACGTTGCGATTTCTGAAATCTGATGAACTCCCGCCCGAGCTGACATTCTCTGAGCGCGTGCGCGTGATGTGCCGGCATTTGGATTTGATGGTGGAAGTGTTCGGCGAAGAACTCGGTTGCCGGATGTTCCGCAAGGTCGCGCCGTGGTATGCGAAGCGATTTGGACCCGCCAATGAATTTAACAAGCGCGTGGTCCAGGTTTCCACGCGAGCGGAGTTTCAAACCGTCCTCGAAAACTACCAACATTGGCGGCAACAATTCCTCGACGAGCGCGGTGAGTTGCTGCCGCGCTTTCAACCGCCCGAGATGATCGCTTCCTTCATGCGGGATCCGGCTTCAACAACCCGCGAGCAAATCCCTGTGCCCAAAGGCCCGGTGGAAGTATGGTAAATCAACCCCACCGCGACTGACGGCCAGGCCCACAAGGTTACTGGCGCAAGCCGTCGCATCAGGGCGATGAGATGCGATAAAAGCGCACCGGGTCATTCGTCGCGGAGTTGTCAGTGTAAGTTACCGGGCTGTTTCCGAACACCCCGGTGGTGAGCACGGCCCAACTCGCCATCGCCCGCGCCGCGTCGGTGGTGATGAGCAATTGATATGGCTGACCGTTGGGTCCAGCGAAAGTCACTTCAAAGTCGCCATTCGCCAATTTTTGTGCATTCGCAACGGTCGGAGACTCCAGTGCAATTATGACCACGTTGCGAGAGTTTGTCGCGGCATTGCCACTCGCATCCGTGCTGACAGGGCTTGATAAACTTATTCACAATCTATTGGCAGGCGTTTACAACCGACCCTTCGTACCTGCCTTCCTGCGTCCCCGCAACCTCTGATGCGTTGTCATCTGGATTTGATGGTCGAAGTGCTCGGCGGAGAACTTCGCTACCGGATGTTCCGCAAAGTCGCTACGTGTAATTCCAAGGGGCTTTGTCGAGCGTGGACATCACGACGTCCACCAGTGCGTCAATCACGCCGTCGAGCCACGACACTCATCATCACCCATAGCAGCCCAAACACCGTCGCCCCCACTGCAAGCCGGCCCAGCCAGCTT
>JANYBF010000244.1 GCA_025360895.1 Verrucomicrobiota bacterium | reverse complement strand
CAAAAATTACAATGGCGATCAACGTGCCATGAACAAGCTACCAACCAACCGAGTGAACGCCGTGGCTCCGCTACCGTTCACATGTTTAGGAACGATGAAACAATAACTTCCGTGCCAAAGTTAAACCAAGCGAAAATGTGTCTCTGACACTCTCGCCTATCATGCGAATTCACCGCACTCCTAGAAATTGAACCACGGGGAACCCAGGGGACACGGGGAAATTCAAATTGAGATGCAGTACTCCGGTATTCCCCCGTGCTCCCTGTGTTCCCCGTGGTTCAATTGGTATCCCTCTTCGCGTCCCCGTCCTCTGCCGTGAATATTTTGAGCGTTTGGCACGGAAGTTATTATTTCAGCAATCCTAATTGGACAGCGCCACTTTCCTTTGGCTATGACTGAAATTCTATGACCATCATGGCATACGTTTCAGCTCAGTCGGACAATGGAGGAACGCAGGACTTGATGTGGTCCACATCAATGCCCAGCGCATTCAAACGGGCCATTCTCGTTTTGGTGTGCGAACGACGCGCCTGCGCGCTGCGCTTTTGGTAGTACTGTTGCTTGGCCAACTCCTTCTGCAATCGTTGCGTCTTGGTCAGACGCGGAGCCGACGCCTCCAACCAAGTGTTCATCGCTCGCCGCACCTGTTCCGTCGTCAAATGCTCCAGCGGATCCTCGCGCTCGATCGCCGCATCGAATTGTTGCCGCACCCGCGCACAAAACAAATGACTCAGTTGCGTCAACACGAAATGACGATGCACACATCCCCAGCCACGCACTTCGTAATGGTCCAGTCCCAACTCCTCCTTGGCCTGGCGAAAACAGTTCTCCACCGACCAACGTCCAAACGCAATCCGCAGCATTCGCCGCAGACTCATGCCCTGCTCGCCTGGCACGCGGTTGCACACGAAGTATTTCACCTCCTTCGTGATGATGTTGCACGCCACGATCAAGCAATGCCGTCGGCCCGGCAAACCGCCTGAGCCCTTACGCCAGAACTTCGCCCATTTCACTTCCCAGACTTCCGGGCCACGCGTCGTGTCCTTGATGCGGTAACGCTGCCAGCGCTGCTTGCGAAACACCGGCGAATAACGCAGCAGGTTCTGCACTTCGCTCGACGATTGGCCCGCTGCCAGCCGCGTGTACTTTCGCTTGCGTCCCCGCCGCGGCGACCGACCGTCCGTGAGCACGCGTGGCTTCTTCACCCAGCCGTGGAAGTTCGTCGGCACTTCCCCCACAAAAATTTGGCCACGCTGTTGGAGGCCGTCCAAGAAAGCCGCATCCCGTCCGTACAACTCATCGAACGTCCAGGCCCGGACGCGAATGCCGGCCGCCAAGGCGCGATCGACCAGTTGCAGGGCGATCTGGGGCTTCGTGCGAAACACAACGTGGTCGGGCACGTAGTTTTTTTTTGACGCTCTTTATCGTTGGCCCAGTCTTCGGGCAGGTAGAGTTCGCCGTCGAGCAGGCACTGAAAGCCGGGGGCGGCATAACTCAGATGAACGCCTACAACGCCGTTGTCGACTTTGCCGCGACTGCCGAGCCACTGTCTGCCGGCGCCAACGGTGTGATTGCCGCTTTTGGGGGTGCCCGATTCGTCGATGCAACCAATCGCGTCGGCGTGGGCATGTTCGCGAGCGATCAACTGCTGGCAGCGGTCGCGGACAGCGTCTTCATCCCACTTGACCGATTCGAGAAGCCGTTGTAGAGTACGAGGCGCCTTGTCAAACGCCAGGGCGATGGCTTCGACGTTTTTGCGGTCGAGATCCGAAAGCAAACCTTGGACGTAGATTTGCGCCAGGGCAAAGCCGGGCCGACTACGAAAACAGCCGAGGAAGAGCGTAAGAAACTTGGTCAGTTCCTTGCCAAGGCTGGCAATCTGTTTCAGCGTCATCATGACGATCCTCCGTGATTCCTTGTGGAATGTAAGCACACGGAGGGTCGTCTTTTCTTTCATCTGACGCAAGCCGAACGTATTACTCCAATGACTGTTACCTCAAATACAACTGCAAAAATGGCGCTGTCCAATTAGGATCAGCATTTTTCGGGCGGCGGGAATTTTATTAAACAGCTTTTGCACAACCTTTCAGCCCTACCTGTCTATACAGAGTTTTTGGCAGAAACACGTTTTGAAACAAGGAAGACCGAAAAGGAAGTGCTACTTGACCTGGGTATGAGGCTCCACCAAGTTT
>JANYBF010000228.1 GCA_025360895.1 Verrucomicrobiota bacterium | reverse complement strand
TTTCCGCCCGGTAGATCGTGAACTCAACGCCGTTGGCGTTGTATACGTATTTGCTCTTGTTTGCCATACGCAGCTAAGAACTGATTTTTCTCGGCTGCGTGGTGCTGAAAGTGTTTCCACATGTTTCAACGGCCCCATCCGGGGCAAAAAACGAGGATTTCCCAATGAAATATGGCGGGAGCGGCGGGGCTCGAACCCGTAACCTCTGCCGTGACAGGGCAGCGCTCTAACCAATTGAGCTACGCCCCCGCTTGGGGAGGGAGAGCCTAGAGAAACGAAGTTGGAGGGTCAAGCGGAAGTGGGAAAATATTCGGGCAGCAGACGCCAAGGAGGTGGGGGTGGGGAACCCCGCTGAAGAAACGTACTGCTACCCGAACGTTCCAACTCTTACGAGCATTATTAAATTTTGTCAACCATGGAAAACCCGTTTGAATTAAGCCTCTTGCCCGTGCCGTTCGTGCTTTCTGAAGCCACAAAAAAACACTAGCTCAGACGCATTGGCATTACCACGTAGAGAAAGGGGCCATTAATCTTCAACACGCCCGGACTTAGCTCGTCGATCATCTCAATGAAGACCTCATCCACGGTCAACGCATTGAGGGGATCAATCAGATATTTTGGATTGAACGCAACGGCGATCTCCTTGCCCTTGTAGTTCACGGCCATACTTTCGCGGGCTTCCCCGACTTCCGGACTGTTCGCCGTAATCGCGAGATTGTTCCGGGTGAAAGAAAGCTTCACCGAGTTTGCCTTTTCACTGGTCATGATCTCGGCGCGTTTGAGGGCATGGAGAAATTCCTCGCGCGGTAATCCTACCCGTTCCTTGGTTTCACCTGGGATCACCTGCCGATAATTTGGATAGTTCCCTTCAATCAATTTCGTGATGATTTTTACTAAAAAATCTTTTTTATCCGAGAGTGCAAACTCTGCGTGGTTATCGCCGTATTTTATCGCGGCTTCTCCTTTTTCCTGCAATAACCGGTTGAGTTCGTTCACAGCCTTGGAAGGGATAATGAATTCACCCTGACTCTGCTCCGAAACCTCCACTTCTTCATCCACCAAAGCCAACCGGCGGCCATCCGTGGCTACGATGGTCATCTTATGATCCTTCAAGCTGATAAAAATACCGTTTAAGACATAGCGCGCCTCGTCGGTAGAAATCGCGAAAGAGGTTTTCCGAAGCATCCCCCTGAATTTTTCCTGACCCACCACCACCTTTTTTTCCTCTTTAAACTTGGGCAGCGGCGGGAACTCCTCGGCGGACAACCCATGAATCTTGTAAAAAGACGGGCCGGAACGGACACTACAGACGTTTTTTTCGTCAACCTCGATTTCAATCTCCCCACCACTAAGTTCCCGGGCGATGCCAAAGAGTTTCTTAACCGGCAGCGTTGTCGTCCCCGGCTTCTTCACAGTCGCTTCCACGCCACAGACGACCGTTACATCCAGATCCGTTGCAGTTAGCTCCAATCGGTTTCCTTCAGCCCTTAAAAGCACATTGGAAAGAATCGGGAGCGTCGTCCGGGTACTGACGACATTTTGTACCGCTTGTAACCCGATGAGCAATTGCTCCTTGGTGATGGTGAGGTTCATGTCGGTCTAATATCTGTTTTTTTTCAGAAAAAAACTATTCTTATTAAGGGCTGTGAATAAAGTATGGAAACATTCGAGTCAAGCTTACCCCAACAACTTACAGGAGAAAGAGAACCCTAAATAAAAAACTAAGGCCAGCCAAAAAATCAAAAGTTGTCAACCTTGTTCACAAAAACCACAACTTATTAGCCGACAAATCCGGTTCCTTTCACCGGAAGCGAACGGTGGATCACCAGCGGGAGTATTTTAGCCAAATGATCCACCTCAGATTGGGTATTCTGCCGGCCAAGCGAAAAGCGAACAAGCGAGTTAGCCAGCCGCGGCGCCACATCTAGGGCAGAAATCACATGGGACGGCGACAACGAACCCGCCGAACAAGCCGAACCACTAGAGGCGCAAATTCCCTCTAAATCCAATCCCGCTAGCAGGGCAATACTGTCCACGCCAGCCACCAAGCAAGAAATTGTGTTTACCAGCCGGTGCTCACCCGCGCCGACAAAGGTAGTTTCCGGAAGGCTTAAAATCAGGGCTTTTAGCCTGTCGGCGAGCGGAGAAAGCTGAGTCCGGGAGAAAACAGGCGTCGGCACAAAGCGCTCCAAGGCTTCGACCAACCCAACGATTGCCGCCAGATTTTCTGTTCCAGCGCGGCGTTCGTTTTCATGTCCGCCGCCAAATAGGATTGGGTCTGGTAGGAGCGGCGACCGAATGAACAGCAGGCCCGCGCCCTTCGGCCCATAAAATTTATGGGCGCAGATTGAAACCAAATCGGCATTGAACTGATGAATGTCCGCAAAGGGCTCTTTTCCAAACCACTGCACCGCGTCGGTGTGAAATAAAATACCCCGCTGGCGGCACAACGCCCCCAACTCCGCCACTGGCTGGATCGTGCCGATTTCATTATTAGCGGCCTGGATGGAGACAAGCGTGGTATCCGGGCGAAGGGCCTTGGTCAAAACTTCCGGCGGCACCCGGCCCTCGAGATTCACCGGCAGCCGCAAGACTTCAAACCCTTCCTTGGCCGCGAGGGAATCGAAACAGTGCAACACGGCATGGTGCTCGACGGCGGAGGTGATCAAGTGGCGACCCTGCGGCTTTCGTAATCGGGCGGCCCCAAAAAGGGCCAGATTAATTGACTCCGTGCCGCCACTCGTGAAAATCACTTCACTCGGCTTACTCTTGAGCAGACGCGCCGCGCGATCGCGGGCATCGTCCAACGCCGCGCGGGCGCGCTGCCCGACGTGATGCACGCTCGAAGGATTACCCCAGACCTCGCCGAGATACGGCAACATCGCTTCCCGCACCGCCGGGTCGAGGGGCGTGGTGGCGTTGTGATCGAAGTAAATCGTCCGCATGGTCAGCCGCTGAAGAATGAAGAATGAAGAATGAAGAAGCAAACAGAAGCGACGACGGCAAAACCCGATGCGGCGGGAGGCTTGGCCTTGGTCACGGCTTCAAAACTAAATCACAAGGACCTCACCAAGCGCGCCACAAACGCCCCATCCACCCCGTCGGCAAACGGCAATAAATCCCGTTGTCGCTCCAACTTGAAATCCGCGCCCGCACTCAGGAATTGGCTCACCACCTCACCATTCTCCTCCGGCTCCAGACTACAGGTGCTGTAAACCAGCACCCCGCCCGGTTTCAGGAGCGCCGCGGCCTGCCGGAGCAAGCCCAGTTGCGTTGCCCGCAGGCGGGCAATTTCTTCGGGAAGAATGCGCCAGCGCAAATCCACCCGGCGGCGCAAGACACCCGTGTTCGAGCAAGGCGCATCCACCAAAATTTTGTCGAAAAGCGGAGCGTTCGGGCTTTGGGGTGGTGTAGAAACCGTTTCGACACATGTTATCCCCAGCCGCGAACAATTTTCCCGCACCAATTTCAGCCGCGTTTCCGCAGTGTCAGCCGCAATGATGCGACCTTCATTTTTCATCAACTGCGCGATGAAAGTCGTCTTGCCTCCGGGCGCGGCGCAGAGATCAAGGACGAGTTCGCCAGGAAGCGGATCAAGTTCCCGCGCCGCCAGGAGCGTACTGGGGTCTTGAATGTAAAAGCCCCCCTGCCGGAAACTTTCCAATGCCGCGAGCGGTGGATGCGCTTTCAACTCAAACACCAGATTCTCCCCCGTCCAATCTCGATTCAGGAAATCATATTCTACGTTTTCTTCGCGCCATTGCTCGACAAGTTTGCCTGCATCCGTGCGGACCGTGTTTAGACGGGCGTAAAGCTTTGCAGGCGTGTTATTCCATTCCAGCAACGAACGCAGAGGTTCTTCGCCCCAACGGTTGAGCCAACGCGTCACCAGCCATTCCGGCTGCGACCAACCAACCGCCGGTTGCGTGATTTTGAGATTTGCGAGGAGTACTTTCGTCGGGATCGCTTCCCGCAAAAAAGCGCGCAGAACTGCATTTACGAAACCGGATTGTGGCCCGTAGCCAGCACATTTGGCCATCTCGACCGTTTCGTGAACGGCGGCGTGATCCGGGATCCGGTCCAGCCAGAAGATTTGATAGAGGCCAAGGCGCAACAAATCCTGCAAGCCTGGTTTTTGGGGTCGGCCTTGAGTTTTTTGTGCGATCAGCCAGTCCAGCGTCGCCTGCCAGCGGACGACCCCGAAGACCAGTTCGTGGCACAGTCCGCGGTCTGCGGATGACAAACCAGCCGTAGCTAGCGCGTGTTCCAGCAGCGTTTCGGTGAATTCACCCCCCGTCCGCCGCCGCGCCAGAACGCTGGCTGCAATTTCTCTTGGTTTTTCTCCGTTCACGACGTTAAATGGTGTCAATCTGGGTCGGAGACTCAAAATTAGCGATTATTTTATGCGAGAAGAATTTGAAAAACTGGCCGTGGCGGGAAAAATCGAAGGCCGCCAAGTCGAACCCCTCGTTCAATTAACCACCAGCGGTTTCTGCTCGCACCGCAGTTGGGGCTTCGGTCGCATCAAGACCGTGGATACCGTATTCGCCCGGTTCACCATTGATTTTCCTGGTAAAGCCGGTCACGCTATGGACCTTGCCTTCGCCGCCGAATCCCTCAAACCGATTCCCAAGGAACACATTCTTGCCCGCAAAGCCGCGGACCTCGATGGCCTGCGCCAGATGGCCGCCTTGCATCATCTCGATCTCATCAAAGTCGTTATCAACAGCTACAGCGGTCAGGCCACCCTTGATCAAATCCAACAAGTCCTCGTGCCCGATGTGATCCGCGACGATTGGAAGAAATGGTGGGCCACCGCCAAGCAGGAAATGCAAAAAGATGGTCACTTCGTTGTGCCCGTCAAGAAAACGGCGCCGATTGAGTATCAATCGGAAGAAACTTCCTTGCTCGACCGGCTAGTCGCCGATTTCCGGGCGGCGAAAGGTCTGAAGGCCCGTTTGACGGTGGCGCAGGAATTTACCCGGAGCGACATTGATCTGGCGAACCGGGAAACCGCCGCCAAGGAAATCATTAACTTGCTCAACGCGGACATCCCGTCGCACATGCGCACCCAGGCCGCCGTCGCGCTCGAAGCCATTTTCGCGCGGGATGATCTGGCGGAGTTGGCCAAGCTAACCCCGACCCCGGGCGAAATCACCGCCGCGCAGGTATGGAATCAGGACGGGGTGCGTTTTGCCGCGTTGATGGAAGCTGTGCCCGCCGCGAAACACCGGCGCACGCTGGAATCTTTTAAAGCCGCCCAGCCCGAGCGCTGGTCCGAGATGTTGCGCAGCGCGTTGAACACTGTTTCCGCCAAGCTTTGCAAGGAATTTGCCGTGATGCTGGCCAATGATGGGAAACTCAATGAGTTGAAGGAAACCATGGCGCGGCTCATCAGCCAGCATGGGGCCAGCAGCGAATTGTTGCTCTGGCTGGGCAAGGAACGGAGCGATGATTTTGCTGACATCCTAGGCCCACAGGTTTTTCGCGCCATGATCACGGCGATGGAGCGCGATCAATTCAACGAGAAGCGCTCCAGCCGCCTCCGGGAGTTCATGCTGGCGGATCAGGAGTTGATTGCGGATCTCACCGCCAGTGCCGACCTGGAAGTCATCAAAGACCTGACCCGGGCGCTGCAACTTTCGACGGTATTTGACGACATGGACAAACGCTCCCTACTCGCGCGCATCGTCAAGCGGCATCCCTCCGTCCAGTCGCTGGTCAGTGGGGAACAGACCAAGCAGGATGCGGTGCTACACGTCTCCTGGGAAAGCTTGGAACGCCGCAAGGGGGAATATACCGAACTGGTGCAGAAGAAAATTCCAGCGAACTCGAAGGAGATCGCCGTGGCGCGCAGTTACGGTGACTTGCGGGAAAATCACGAGTACAAGGCCGCGAAGGAAATGCAAAAAGTCCTCATGCGCCGCAAGGAGGAGCTCGAGGCGCAGCTCACCCGGGCACGGGGCACGGATTTTACCGGAGCTCGTACCGATGTGGTCAGCATCGGCACGATTGTACATGCCACGAATCTGGATTCCCGCGGATCCGAAATCTTCACCGTGCTCGGGGCATGGGATTTCGACGCCGATAAAAACATCATCAGCTATCTTACGCCAATTGGTCAGGCGATGCTAAACCGCAAGGCGGGCGAAGAAGTGGAAGCGGAAGTGGATGGTGCGCGCCACCGCCACCGGATCGACAAGATCGAGGCCTTCAAGCTGGCGAGCTGAAGCCGTCGGCCAACCGCTACACTTTGCCGGCGTAACTCCCGTAGTCGTCCACGTCCAGGAGGTCGAACCACGACGTAATGTCCGTGCGCTTCGGGGCGACATCCTTGTGGAGACGATTGAAGAACTCGCGGGAGTCGGGATTGTCGGGTGTGCGCCGCTCCTGCCACGCTGACCAGGCTTCGATTTCAGACTCGGTTCGTTGAGGTTTCGCGTTGGCCTTTACCCAACGGAGAATTTCACCATCGCCTTTGCTGGCCGCGAGTTGCTGCTTTAACTTTTTTGCGTCAATGCCCGCGAACTCCAGGAACCGAACGTCGAGCGGGCAGGCGTAAGAATAGTCGCCATTTTTCCCAGCCAGCGTGGCGCGGCCTTTGTCGAGCATGCGGGGTAAAATCACATATCCACCAAGGCGCACTCGCGGACTGCGGGGGGCTTGTTTCGTCAAATCAATTTTTGGAATAGCCATAGCAGTATCAGATTAAACCGGAGCGACATGCCCGGTTGATGCCACTCGAAGCTTGCAGGTGCCCGGTTCACTCGCAAGCGCTGAAACAAGTTTTTCTTCCGCCGGAATGCCTTCAATCGCCGTCGGAGAGCAAGCTGGCTTTGACTGCCGGTTCATTCAGGCAATTGTCTTTACCATTCCTCAAAAAAGAGCGCAGAAAATATTCTGCGCTCCTGGACTAAAAAACAGTTGGCCGGGCTTACTTCTTTTCCGGATTGGCTGGTGCCGATTTTTGCAACTTGTCCACGTCGTCGGCTTTGATGATTTCGATCTTGGCGCCTTTTTTCATCTCTTCCAGCGACGGGACTTTGATAATGTCGCTGGTAAGGGGGGCGGTGGGTGGGGGCGGGGGCGGGGACGGTAGAATGGAAAGCAATTCGATGTCGAAGAGCAGGGTGGCGGCGGGCGGAATATTCGGCGGCCGGCCCATTTCGCCGTAGGCAAGATCGTAGGGAATGAATAACTGCCACTTCGCGCCGGTCTTCATTTGGATGAGCGCCTCGGTCCAGCCCTTGATAACGCCGCCCACACGGAAAGTCGCGGGTTTGCCAGTCTTGGCCGAACTGTCGAATTCTGTTCCGTCAACAAACGTGCCGCGAAAATTTACCGACACCGTATCTTCGCGCTTGGGAATCTCGCCCGTGCCTTCGGTGATGATCTTGTATTGCAAGTCGTTGGTGAGCGTAACGATGCCCGGCTTGGTTTTGTTCTCGGCGAGAAAGGCTGCGCCCTGAGTTTTGTTTTTCTCAGCCAAGATGGCGCGGCGTTCCTGCTGATATTTTTTGATGGTCTCCTGCGCCTCCGGCATGGTGAGTCCGGGTTTGTTGGCAAGGGCGTCGAGCATGCCGCGATTAAATGCCGCCTCGTCGTATTCAAAGTTTGCTTGCTTGAAGTTGCCGCCTACGCTCATGCCGATGGCGTAATTAGCCTTTTCCTTGTCGTCTTTGAAGGCTTTGGCGTCTTCGGCGCGCAGCCCGTTGGCGGCCAGCAGGCAGGCGAAAATTGTCCCCGTAATAACTTTCATATTCATGGCGCGCACCCTAGGCAATCCCGCCGCCAAATTCAACCTCATTCTGCCGCCAATTTTAGCGCCGCTTGCGGCCGCTTGATCCCCGCGCTTCCGGCGTGGGGCGTGGTACCAAACCACTGGCACACCCGTTTCCAGAAGACAGATATCCTGCGGCGAGAGAACACGGGAAAATTTAAGGAATCCGCTCCCGAAGCCAACAAGCGCTCACACTGCCGGGGGCAATTTTGGGCGGGCGGTTGCCAGGATGCTGACAGGTGCGCGGCGGGCCACAAATTATAGAATATTCGCCGCCAGCTCCGCGAGTTCCGAGCGCTCGCCTTTTTGCAACTCGACGTGGGCAGCAACCGCTTCTGGACGAAACTTGCTCACGATGTAGTTGAACCCGTTGGATGAACCATCCACGTACGGATTGTCAATCTGGTAGGGGTCACCGGTGAAGACGATCTTTGTGCCGTTGCCAACGCGCGTGGTGATGGTTTTGACTTCGAGCGGCGTGAGGTTCTGCGCCTCGTCAATGATCATGAATTGATTGGCGATGCTGCGGCCGCGAATATAGCTCAACGCCTCCACCACGATGTTGCCCGAGCGCATGAGATCGGTGCTGCGCCGATGGTCGTGCCCCATGTTCAAGTCGCTCAACATTTCCAGCGCGTCGTGAATCGGTTGCATCCACGGCGCGAGTTTTTCTTCGAGCGAACCCGGGAGGAAGCCTAGTTCCTTGCCCATGGAAATGGTCGGGCGCGCGACGACAACGCGGCGGAATTCGCGGTCGAGCACGGTGCGTTTTAATCCCGCGGCCATCGCCATCAAGGTTTTTCCCGTGCCGGCTTTACCCATCAGGGTAACGAGTTTGACGCGATCATCGAGCAGCGCGTCGAAGGCATAGTGTTGCTCGCGATTGCGCGGCTTGATGCCCCACACGCCTTCCCGGCAATCAATGATCGGGATGAGCTTTGTGCCGGTGGCGTCCACTTTCGTGAGGGCGGCGCGTTTGGGATTCGCTTCATCAATCAGTGTGCAGTACTCGTTGGGGAAATATTGTTTACCACCGTTGATTTCCAGTTCGCCGTTGGCACGAAACGCGGCCATTTTTTCCGGCCCGACCGACAGCTCGATCATCCCGGTGTAAAGATCCTTGATGTAAACGCGGTCGGTTTCGTAATCCTCGGCTTCCAATCCGAGGGCGTCGGCCTTGATACGGAGGTTGATGTCTTTGCTGACCAGAATCGTTTTATTTTTCGGTTCCGCCTTTTGGATGGCTTTGGCGACGGCGAGGATTTTGTTGTCCACCGTAGTGCCCTTGCTGTTCCCGTTGGTGAGCGTTTTTTTTTGGACGTGGATGAGCAGCTTGCCGCCGGTGGGTAGCTTGACGCCCGCGCTCAGACTGCCCTTGCCCCGAAAGCCGTCGAGCATCCGCGACACCGTGCGCGCGTTCTGGCCCAATTCGGTGGATTCGCGTTTGAAGCGGTCAATCTCTTCGATGACTTCGATGGGAATCAGGACGTTGTTGTCCTCGAATTTCAGGAGGGAGTTGGGGTCGTGCAGGAGGACGTTGGTGTCGATGATGTAATTCTTCACGTTGCAAATTGAGAAAGCCGGGCGGATGCCAGCCGGCGATACCATTTTCGGAGCTGCGGCCGGCTGGCCGGCAACTGGTAATGGCCGGAGTAAAGGAAGTTGCCCAGCATCCCGAACAAATCAAAATCTACGAAGCGCGGTTGTGGACCGAGCAGGAAAGGCCGGTGCCCGAGCATTTCCTCGAAGGGCAAAAGTCGCTGTTCCATTTGCCGCGCCATCTCCTTTTGCTGCGCATGCCAGGCATCCAGGCAACCGCGACCAAACTTCCGTTCCTTGTGCCGGACGTAGGAAAGCTGATCCGGTCGGGCAACAAATTCACGGTAGTACGCGTCGTTGAGTTTGAAGGTCAAGCCCTCGATCTCATTCTCGATATAGTGCCAGAGGATAAATTGTTCGCCTTCGATCGCCGCTGGGAACAGACCGAGCGCGAGTTTTTGGTCCAGGTATTTGGCGATCACCTGCGAATCCTCGCCGGTTTCAAAGACCACGTTGCGCCCGTCGCGGATGACGGGTACGGCGTAGTAACGCTCCTTGGTGAGCTTCCAGATCAGAGAGCGGTCACCGGTAAGGGGAAGATTGGTGAGCTTGAAGCGAACGCTTGAAAAATCGAGGATACGCCGTTGGACGATGCAGAACGGACTCCAGGGAAACTGAATCAACTCAATCATTTCAAAACGTCATTGGTGCGATTTCGTTGCGTAATCCTAGGCGGATGCCGCCAGAGAGACAAGGAGAAGGTTTTGCGGGCCGGGCAACTGATGGCGGGATTGATTGATGCCACGCACCTGCAGAAGACGATGGGGTTCGTCCGAACGCTCCGACGGGTTCAGTGCGGCTTCTGGTAAACGAGATACATCACCAGAGCAAAGATGCCCGAGACGATGATCCCAACGATGATCGAGGATTTGAGGATAACCATCTGTTTACGACGATAACTGCTGCCGCCTTGGCCCGGCAAGAGATAGTACCGCTCCTTGTCGTCCTTGGGGCGGCTGCGTTTCGGTTTCTTGGCCGATAGAGCGGACATATTGTTCTGGAATTGGAGCGGGTGAAGGGAATCAAACCCTCGTTGCAATACTCCATTTCTAACGCTTTGATTGCAATTGTCGAGCATTTTGAAAGCGACTGTTCTCGAACTTATTCTTCTTACTCTTGTGCTCGCCGACATGGCGAACACCGTGAAATGAGGGAAAACACAATTCGGGACTCACAGGATTCCCTTAATCACGCCGTCCTTCTGCGCCAGCTTCGCCAGGTCCACCAGATACTGGTAGGGGTTTTCGTCGTCCGCCTTGATATAGTTCTTCATCCTGGGCTGGGCAGTGGCCGCATAGTTCGCGTAGGTGTTTTTTCGAACAGCTCGATTTTGCAGCCGGGCACGGAAACCTTGATGCCGCCGCCGCGAATTTTCTCCGGCAGGTTGGCCACCATCGTCCGGCCGAAGTAGTCAACCATACAAATGCCGCTGCCCTTTGCAGCCAGGGGCGGGACAGCGTCATACCACTTGTCCTTCTTCCAGCCCCGGTTGGCGGAATCGAAATCTGCCATGACCTGAAAGCGTTTGTCCACCGTCCGATCCATCTCCTCCATTTTCCCACCGCTCTCCATGTTCGACTGACCGAAGCAGAGGTAGATGTGGAAATTCGGATCGGGATCATCCGAAGCGTTGGTGCTGAACAGAACCAACGCGGCGAGCGAACACAGGAGGAACTTCATCTTCATAAGGTCGCCGGGGAGATTGAGCCGGCCTGCCGCTGGCGGTGCGGATCACGGCGTCCAAGGCGGGCTTGGGTTGGTTGTCGCCATCAAACAAGAGCGGCTTGCCCTGGGCACGCCAGGAGTTCGCATCGTTCACACCCCAGAACGTGACCATCTTCACGGAGTCGTGGTGCTTCACAAACGCGCGGAAGATTCCTGCGTGAGCGCCGGCCAGTTTTTCGTCGGCGTCCCTCACCAGTCCGCCCTGAGTGGTCGCAGCGTTGTTGGCGATGTCTGCACCGAAACCGCGCTGCCCGCCCGCTGCGCTGTTCACATCGAGTTCCGTGATGTGAATGGCCAAACCGAGTGTGGCCATGTCCGCGAGCGCCTGATCCATCGTCTCGAATGTCGTCGAAACATTGATGTGCGTCTGCGCGCCGATGGCGTGAACGGGCACCTTTTGCGCCTGGAGCGACTTGATGAGCGTGATGAGCTTCGCGCGCTTGGCCGGGTTCTCCAATCCGTAGTCGTTGTAGCGGAGAATCGCCTGCGGGTCCGCCTCGTGGGCGAACTGAGAGGCCTTGGCGATGAAGTCTGGCCCGGTGATTTCCAGCCAGAGCGAGTTCCGCAGGGCGTTCGTGCCCGGACCGGAGGAGTTGCGTTGCGTTGGAACCTTTCATTTGGTTTGGTTGGCTGGTTTCACTGCGCACAAGGACTCAGGGTGATAACTTGATTTTGAGACTTTTCACTGGGGCGCCCGCCTTATCCAGAAAGCGCATGGCTCCCTGCCAACTGTTCTGCTCATTGATGACTTTGAACACGATGACGTTGACGCCCGCTTTCAGGCTGACCCTCCCCTTGTCCGCATCGAGCATGAGTGGGCGCGCCTCGGAGAACGCGTAGATATCCACTCCGTTGAAATAGATCCGTCCCTGATCGTTGCTGCCCACCGCCATGGTCACGTTGGGCATTTCCTTGTCGCACTCGATGTAAGTGACCATGAAACCGGCGGCGTGGTCGTTGACGGTCTTCAGTGTGGCGTTGAAGTCGAAGTAATTGGTCGAAGCGGTGATGTTCTGCCAGGTCAATTCCTTCCCGTTGATTCTGATCTTGTCGCCGGCCTTGGGGCGAAGTGCGGCCTCGTCCTTGATCTGTTCCTTGAAGACCGAATCCGCGCAGGTCTCCTGCTCGGGGAGCGCGATGGGAGCGAGCATGACCCAATCGCGGATGTAACCAGCCGAGTCGGGTTTGAGGGCATCGGCCGCACTGGCTTTTGTCACCAACAGGCCCAACAAGGCGGCCGATCCAATGGAAGAGAATAGCTTCTTCATGATTATTCGTACACGTTGAGCTGCTTCACAGGAACCGTCACGCCGTCCTTCGGTGGCGTGGTGAGCGTGGAAAGGAAGGCCAGAATGTCCGCGAGTTCCTGTTCCTTCAACAGCACGCCGAGGGGCGGCATCGGGGAAATCGTAAGGTTCTCAAATCCTTTGGCGAGTTTGGCGTTCGGGTCCATGAGGCTTTCGAGGATGTAGGCCTTGTCGCTGCGCACGGCGAGACCGTCGAGGATCGGGCCGACGTCGCCGCCCTTGCCCTTGACGGTGTGGCAGGAGGCACAGGCGGCGGTGGGGCTGTTGTAGAATAGATCCTCGCCGCGCTTCGGATCGCCCGCAGCAACCTTCACTTCGTCCGTACCAACACTGGAGACCTTGTGGATGCGACCCAGCAGGGTGAGCGCGTCGTTCAAGAACGGGTCGTTGGTGTTGACGGCCGCGCGCGGAAGTTGGGCGACGACGGTTTGGATTTCCGGGATGGTCGGAAACTCCACGAGTTTCACGAAGGCAGCCTCGCGCGTGATGAGGTCCGGGTCCTGGATGACGCCGCTACCAAAGAACAACTGGCGTCCCTGTTCGTTGGCCGGCAGGGCGCGAATGGCGTTGCGGCGAACGGCGGCGTCCTTGTCCATCAACGCCGCCTGATGCGTGGCCTTGTCGAGCGCGCCGATGCCTTCGAGCGACCAGAGCGCGTGGATCGCGCCCTTGCCGCCAGTTCTCACGCGCTTCTTCAAAGCCGGTGCGGCGTTGGTCATTTTGTCGTCCACGATGAGTCGCTGGGCAGTGAGGTTCCAGAACTGGTTGCCGCTGTCGAGCGCCGCGACGAGTTCGGGGGACTTCGCCTTGGCGAGAGATTTGATCGAGCTGCGCGGCGCGTCCTTCCAGACGACGCGGTAGATGCGGCCGTGGGTTTGGTCGCGCAGGTTTGGTTCGGTGGCATAAGCGCCACCGCGCCCGGTCGTGGCCTGGATGCCAGCGGACTGGGTGCTCGGCGTCGGGTTGTGCTGGATGATGAAGCTGTAGAAATCGATCACCCAAATCGCGCCATCCGGGCCGACGTCGGCGAAGATGGGTGACATCCATTCGTCGGTGCTGGCGAGCAGATTGCCGCCATCGCCAGCCTTGTAACCGCCGCCGTCAGGCTGAATATCCATGATGCCGATGAGCTTGGCGGTCGGTTCGGTGACGAGCGCCTTGCTCCGAAGGCGCGGCGGCAACGCGTCGCTGACCATGAAGGCGTGTCCCGCCGCCGCCGTGTAGCCGCCGAAGTTATCGACCATGCGAACGTTCGGCGTGTTGGGATGCATCCTCATGCCCGGCGCCATCGACTTGGCGGAGGAAATCCGGCGAACTTGGGAAGCAGTGCCATCACCCGTGTCGGCAGAGTCGAGCCGATAGCCGGGACGAAACCCGCCCCCTCCACGGCGGCCGAAGCCCGGCTGCGTCGGGTTCAGGATGTGGGCGGGCAGATAACCGTAGAACGTCGGGTGGCCGTTGGCCGTTGAACCGAAGACATCGCCGTGCTCATTCAGTCCGAAGCCCCAGGTGTTGTTGTTGAACTGGTGGAGAAATTCCAAAGCGGAGCCATCGGCCTTGAAACGAAACACTCCCTGGCCAAACTGGAGATTCTTGCTGGCGACGTTGCCGCGGAAGTTCGAGTAACCCACCGTGCCGTAGAGCCAGTTGTCGAAGCCGCGGCCGAGATTGCTTTGCATCGCGTGCGTGTCGCCGGTTCCCCAGCCCGGGAGAATGGCCTGACGCACATCGGCCTTGTCGTCGCCGTCGGTGTCCGCAAGGAAGAGCATGCGGCGCGCTTCCGACACGATGACGCCGCCATTCACGAACACCAGCGAGGTCGCGAGGTTCAACTTGTCGGCGAAGATGGTGAACTTGTCGGCCTTGCCGTCGCCGTCGGTGTCCTCGCAAATCTTGATGTCCGCCAAGCCCGGTTCGCCTTCGTCCACGAGGCCATGCGGATAATCACGCGCCTCGACCACCCACGCGCGCCCGCGCGCGTCCCACGCGACGTAGATGGGCTTCACGACATCCGGCTCGGCGGCGAAAAGTTGGAGATCAAAATCCGCCGGCACCTGCACGTAACGCATGCTGTCCTTCGGCGCGAGCGGAGCCTGATATTTCACCGGCTCGGCGCGATGCTCGTAGTTCGGCACCTCACCCGGCAGACGCTGCAATGGCGGACGCGAGGCGAGCGAGGCTTCCCAGTCAGACTTCGCCTGCTTGCTGATCGCGCCGAGAACCGCGGCGCGCAGGTCCACGTCTGCCGGACGCTTACCATCGGTGAACGTGAGCAGCCCGTGGCCCGCGCTCTTGAAACCGTCGAGTAGTTTCTGTTGGGAAGCGCCGACTTCGGAATCGGGCATCACCTGCACCACTGCATCGAAGTGGCTCAGATATTTGTCCGTGAGGTGAGTGACGTCCGCGAGGTGATCAAAGTAAATCGCCTCGGGTGCGAGCGTCTGGCCGGGCAGATAAACGTAGTTCGTGCGCGAGCCACCGCCGCCGATTCCGCTTCCCCGAGCGTCACCGCCCGTGCCGCCCGGGCCGAGATACAGAACGTGGAGCGAGCGATCCGGCGCGTCCGCCGCGAAGGTGTTGAGGAACAGCAGCCCTCCCGTCAAAAGAGTCAGAATCTGCTTCAAGTTCTTCATCTGGAAATCAGCCGTGTTGGCGTAATGCGGAATTTGGGCCTTGTGAGAGGCCGATTGTTAATTGGTCGTCGGTTTGAAAATCAGTTGGGAAAAATTGAAGAGCGCCTTCTTCCAGTGCTGGAAGTCGTGGGCGTGTTCATCAACCTGCCAAATGTGCGGGACGTTTTTCTCCTTCAGGTAGGCGTGAACGCCCTGGCTGATGCGAATGAGGCCGTCCTTGTTGCCACAGGAAACGTAGAGCAGCTTCAATTGTTTCGTCGCCTTCTCGGGGTCGGGCACGAGTTCGACCGCGGGCTTCGTGTTCGGCGCGGAGGAGAACCCACCGATCCACGCGAAGGTGTCGAGGTTGCCAAGTCCGAAGTTCAATGACTGCCCGCCGCCCATCGAGAGTCCAGCCAGTGCGCGGCTGTCGCGATCGGCCTTCACGGAATACTTCGCTTCAATGAACGGAATGAGACTGCCCAGCAGATCTTGATCGAACTTGCCGAAGGCGGGCGCGGTCGCCATCGCGTTCGGACCGGGCCGGTCGTCGGCTTGGGCGCGGCCGTTCGGCATCACGATGATCATGGGCACGGCCTTCTTGTCCGCGATGAGGTTGTCGAGAATCACTTCGGGATGCCCGCCGCGACGCCATTCCACCTCGTCGCCACCGATGCCGTGAAGGAGATAGAGCACGGGATATTTCGTATCGGTGGAGTAACCGGGCGGCGTATAGACGAGCGCCTTGCGTTTGTTGCCGACGGACCTGGAATCGTACTCGACCATTTCCAGCTTGCCGTGCGCGATGCCCGCGCGCGCCTTATCGAAACCGTCCCCCGGATTCGGGAACACCGCCTTGTCGTCCGGTCCGAGCGTGATGGGACCACCGAATCCGCCACGGCCGCGCTGACCACCGGCGCTGCTGGGTGCGACGGGAGCCGGCCCTTCGCGCTTTGCCGTCAGTTCCTCTTTGGCAAAATCCCCGACCGTGCGCGTGAATTTGATTTCATTCCCTGCCAGCTTGCCGGTGTAACTGATTCGAAGGTCGTTGCCCTGATAGTTGAGCAATTCAACAAACGAAATCGTTTCCCCATCCACTTTACCTTCCGTCAGTTCGCTCTCATTCTTTTGATCACCGACTTCCGAATGGGCCTTGCCGCCAACCCGGGCGCCCTCCTGTTTGAGGACATAGCTGTATTTCTGCACCCCGATCTGGGTGTTGAACTCCGATTTCCAGGTGCCCGTGACCTTGATGGCCGCGATGGGTGAGGCACCGCCTTCCCGTTTGGCTGTGGCCTCGGAAGATCCAAAGTCGCCGGCCTTTCGCGTCAACTTGATTTCGTCGCCCGCAATCTTGCCGGTGTAGGTGATCCTGATTTCGTTGTCCTGGATTTTCAGCGGTTCGACAAACGTCACCGTGTCGCCCTCGACCTTGCCTTCCTTGAAGTCGGCCTCGCGCTTTTCACCCTCCCTCTCGACGCTGGCCTGGCCGGTCACGTTCGCGCCGTCCTGTTTGAGGTTGAAGGTGTATTTCTGCAAGCCGCGTTGCGTCTCGAATTCGGCCTTCCAGGTGCCGGTGATGTCCGCCGCAAAAGCGGAAAGCGAAGCGACCGCGAGGGTCAGGAGTGTGATGCGAGTTTTCATGTTGTTGTCGGTGGGTCGGTTGAAATAAAAGTTCAGTCTTTGAACAGCAGCGGAGCGATCTCGTGCAGGCTGCGCCGCCAAGACTGCCATTCGTGCGCGGTGTCGGGGGATTCGTAGAACACGGCTTTGACGCCGGCCTCCTTCAGCGCGGCGGTGTTCGCCTTGGGATCGCCGCCGAAGCCGCGGCCGCCGACGCGGTTGGTGCCGAGTTCGCGGCTGCCGTAGCTGATGAACGCCAGCTTCACCCTTTTCTTGAACGCGGCCATGTCGGTGATGTTCGTCACCGCGATGCTGCCGCCGCTGAAGACGCCGATGTGCGAGAACTTGTCGAGGTGGGCGAGCGTGATGCCGCGCGTCTGCATGCCACCCATCGACAGGCCGGCCATGGCGCGATGCGGCTGATCAGCGACCGTGCGGAAGTTCGCGTCCACGAACGGAATGAAATCATCGACGAGCGCCTTCTCGAACGCGCTGAAGTTAAAGGCCCGTCCGCCTAGACCCGTGATCGTGCCGTTCGTCGCGCCCCCCGTTGCTGGGGCGGCGTTCGTGGGCCGGGGGCCGGCGAAGGGATTGCCGCCGTATTCCATCGCGATGATGAACGGCTTCGTTTTTCCTTCGGCGATCAGGTTGTCCATGATCAATCCGGCGTGGCCCTGGCGGCCCCAGCCCGTTTCGTCCTCACCCGCACCGTGCTGGAGGTAGAGGACGGGATAGCGTTTCCGGGCGTTCTCGTCGTAGCCGGGCGGCGTGTAGATGAAGGCGTGCCGGTTCGTGTTGCCCGACTTGGAGAAGTAATGAACTTCGCGGAGCTGGCCGTGCGGCACGTTCTTGAGCGCGTAAAAATCCGCGTCCTTCGCCGGAACTTCGACGGCGCTGCCCCAACGGCTCGACCCGTAGAAAAACTGACTGTTGGGGTCCGGCACCTCGGCTCCGTCGATGTTGATTGTGTAGTAATGGAAGCCCTCGTCGAGCGGACGCGTGTAGCCGGTCCACGCGCCGTCCTCACCCTTCGTGAAGGTGCTGCTGTCACGGAAGCTCACGCCGACGCTCTGGGCATTGGTCGCCACGATGCGGAATTTGACGCGCCCCTCCGAATTGACCTGCGGATACTGTTTGCCCTGCTGATTGGAGGGCGCGGGTTTCCAGTCGTTGACCGGCTCGTTGGTCTGCGCCAGGCAAAGCTGACCCGATAGAATCGAAGCGAACGCGAGGATCGCGAGTTTTGTTTTCATGTTGGTTGGGTGTGGGGTGATGCGTTGTTGGTTCTCTAGTTCTTGTTCAGCGCCGCCACGTGATCGGGTTGCGGCTTGCCGGCGGAATACAGCGCGCGGATTTCGCCAGCCCTCAGCGCCCGGCTGAACAGACAAAACTCATCCATCGCGCCGCTGAAATTGCGAACGAGTGAGGGATCGTTATCCGGGAAGCCACTGGCGTTCCAATTGCCCAATTCGGCGGCGCCAATGCGGAAAGGCGGGTTGATCTTAAGCGGCTTCTCGCTCACCGGCAGCCCGTTGATGTACTGCACCACGTGCTTCGCGTTCCCGTCCAGCACCACGGCCAGATGCAGCCAGATCCCAAATTGATCCAGCGCGAGCACCGGCGGGCTGGCGCAAATCTGGTAGCTGCCCGACCCGGCGCCAATCGCGGTCAACCCCAGCACGCCGTCCTTGCGAATCAGCCAATGCGCAGTTCCCGCCTCGAAGCCATCAGACATAAACAGCGAGTTGAACTGGCGATCCAGTCCCTGCACGCGCACCCAGGCCGCGAGGGTCAGCGACTCGTATTCGCCCGGCACGTTCACACGGACGCGATCGCTCACGCCGCGAAACTCCAGGGCGCGTTTGTCCGGCCAGCGGCCTTCGACCCATTGACACCCAACGATGGTCGCGTCGGGCTCGGTGCTCTTCCGCATGCTGGTGTTGGGCAGGCGCCAGTCGGGCGAAGTCCCCGGCTCAAAATCAAAATGCACAAGCAATGTCGAGTCTTCATCGAGCCGGCTGCTGGCCGCGCGCCATTGTTCGTGACGCAACACCTCTGCGGTCGATGACTTCAGTTGCAAGTCGAACAGCGAGGCAAAGGCCGAGGGGTTCGCGGAAATCACTCGCGCTGGTCCAGAACTCTCCGTCACCGCGCCCGCGCCCTCCTTCAAATTCTGTTTGGCCGGGCTGGCAGCCGGGTGGAACTCCACGCTGCCTTTGAACACATGCAGTTCCGTCCGGCGCTCCTTTGCATTCAGCCCGAACGATGTGCCCAGATCCGTCACGTTCATCTGTGCAGTGTGGACGCGGAATCCTTTCGCCTGCGGCGGGACTTCGGCGATGAGCCGACCGCTTTGGCAGGACGCCTCGCTCGGAGAGATAAGCCTAAGCTCAGTCGGCCCTTCGATCACGACGCGCGCCCCGCTGTAAAAGACAATTTGCGCCAAGCCCGATTTGAGCCGCAGCCAGCCCGGCTCCAGTGGCGCGCCCAGCCGCGGAACGTCAGCACCCTGATTCCACTGGGCGTCCACGACACGGGCGAGCATCGCGACCGCTTTGCTCGTCGTGCCCTTGCGTTCGCTCGGTTGGGACAGTCGCGACCCCCACCATCCGGCGGCAAGCAGGGCAACGCAGGCAGCCAGGGCGAGCGCCCACTTCAATCCCACGCGATTTCCATCCGGGTGCTTGGGTAACGATAGAAGGTTCCGCACATCGCGGGATGTCGCTTCGCCACTGACCGAAGCAAACAGGTCCGGATCCGACGCCAGCCGCGAATGTAATTCGAGCCGCAGAATGTATTCGTCGCGCGCTGCGGAATCGTTGCGCAGCAGTTGGTTCAATCCCCGCATTTGCTCGTCCGAAGCCGAGCCATGACAGACCGCCGCCACTGCCTCATCGAATTCGCGGGAGGGGAACGCGAGCTTCATGGGATGGTTCCCTCCGGTTTGGCGGCGTCCTCGATGCAACTCTGAAGAGTCTGACGAACGCGTTGCAGTGTTTTGTAGGTCGCCGCCGCAGTCCGGCTCGAAGCCGCCGCCAGTTTCTCAATGGCATCGCGGCGATAGTAATAGCCCTCGACCAGCGAACGGTGCTCTTCGGGCAATTTGTTCAGACAGCCCTCCAGATGTTTCAGCCGGACTTCGAGTTCCGGCCGCAATTCCTCGCGGCGCTGCGCCAACTCCTCCACCAATCCGCCTGCAAGCAAGGCCTGCCATCGCTGACGCCGTTCGATCCACTGCTTGGCCTTGTTCAATGCGAACCGGCAAGCCCACGGCGTGAACGGCTGATTAGGATCATACGCTTCGAACTTTTCCCACAGCGTCAGCGCCGTCTGCTGCACGATGTCCTCCGCGTCCGCCACGTTTGGCACCAGCACGGCCACATAGCGAAAGACCTCCCGCTCACTGCGCAAGAACAGCGAAAGAAATCGCTGCGGCGCGGCGCTCTGATCCTCGAATCGTCGCGTTAAATCAGGTGACATGCGTTAGGCTTTGATACTACTTCCGGCCAACCGCCCATTTTGGACAAACAAATTGATGAAATAGTTACTACTGCCGCTGGTCTTGTTTTCCGAGCAACTTGATCCGATTGCTGGCACGTGGCACCGGAGGCTCCCCACCTGACGACGACATCTCGCGCCTGATGCACTTGAGCGCGGTGGGTGCTGCGAAGCCTCTGCGCGTAGGCCCGGTGTATGAAAGAGGCGCCGGCACGGTGTGCCCGCAACTATGCCTCGAAAATACAAGTGCCAGCCGAAGGATGAAATTCCGGCGAAGCATTTGCCCAATTTTCTCCGACGGTCGAGTTGCCGTGCCAACGCTGGCAGTCGCTCGATCACACATCGAAAAGTCCCACTTCAATGTGATGTGCCATCATTCACCCAGGAAGATCGGAGGAAAAACCGAAGAAAACAGGTTAATAAAAAGCCCCCTCAGATACTTGCACTTTACTTGCACTTCTTCGCAAGTAATTGCTAATCATTGGAGCGGGTGAAGGGAATCGAACCCTCGTCACGGGCATAGTGGTGTAAAGTGGTGTAGAATAGCCGTATTTGCTGGACTTTTTCAATGCAGTGCAGTAAGCTTACTGCACAAACTGCACTGGCTATGGCATCCATTTACAAAAAGCAAAACTCGCCGTTTTGGTTTGTTCAATTCATTGACGCCGACGGCACACGGCGCAACAAATCCACCGGCTTCCGGGCGGACAATCCCGGCGAAACCGTCAAGGCACGCGCACTGCGGGCGCAACTTGAGGCCAAAGAACTCAATCGCACTGCCGGCGAGATCACCGGCGGCAATTGGGATTCCTGGGTGCCGCAATACTTGGAACGGCACTGCGAAAGCCCGCTCACATTGGAGCGTTACCTTGATGCGTGGAAATGGCTGGCGTTCTGGCTGCAAGAAAAATACTACCATTCGCCCCGCGCCATCACCTACCGCAACACCCTTGAATATCTGGACTGGCGCACGAGCTACAAGAAAAAAACCGGCAAAACTGTCGGGCGCAACACGGCGATTTTTGAATTAAAAACCTTTGCCCTAATCATGGGTGAAGCTGTGCGGCTCGGCCATGCCGACGCCAATCCGCTGGTGAGCATGAAATTGAAACGGGACAAGGCGGCAAAAAAACCGGAATTGACCGATGCCGAAATTAGCGAGATTCGGACCGCGTTGAAAGATGAACCGGAATGGATGCAAACGGGTTTTGATATTTCCCTGCACACTGGCTGCCGGTTGCGTGAGACGCGGATTCCGGTCAACTGCATTGATTTTGTGGAAAATAAAATCACGTTCCCCTCGCCCAAAGGTGGCGAAGATCGGGCATTCTCCGTGCCGATGCCGACCGCTTTGCGTCCGCTGTTGGAACGCATCCGCAAATCAAAACAAAAATTTACCGTCGAATTCCCGTTCCAACCGTCGCGGCGTTGGCAGCAATTTTTTATCAAGATCAAGAAAACGCATCTGACATTCCATTGCCTGCGCGTTACCTATGTCAACCGGCTGCGCCGCGCGGGCGTGCCGCGTGAAGCGGCCATGCGTCTGGTCAATCACGCCTCGGAATTGATTCATCAAATCTACCAGCGTGAGAAGGTCGAGGACGTGGCGCAATGGCGGGACGCGGTTCAATTTGCGGCTTAACGCGGTTTCGACCGCGAAAATAGCAAAGTGCGCTATTATCGTTTTTTAGCTTTCGTGAAAATAGAGACCTGCCCTCGATAAAAAATGTTGCATCCCGCTTGAATAATGCTATGTATTGTTCGTGTTCAGAGTATAATAAATAGCATTATGCAATCGGTAATCACTCAAAATAACATTGATCAGGCTTTCAAGCTGTTGGCCGGACGCCTTGACTTGGCGCAAACCGAGCCGGTGCGTTTGGTGGTCTGCGGTGGCTCGGCCTTGATTGCAATGGGCTTGCGCCAACGCACCACCAGAGACGTGGATGTAGTGGCACTACTCAATGCCACGAATGAATTGGCCAGCCCAGACCCGCTGCCTGAATTTTTGCTCGCTGCTGCTGCCAAGGTCGCGCGTGATTTGGGTTTGTTTGATAACTGGCTCAACAACGGACCGAGCCGTGGTGAAGGAGGACTTTTTCAGATGGGTTTGCCGGTGGGTTTTAGCGGCAGGCTGACAGCGAAGGAATATGGATCACGTCTGACGGTTCATTTCATTGGCCGGCTCGACCAAATACATTTCAAGCTCTACGCAGCAGCCGATCAACGGGACGGCACGCATCTGAACGATCTCAAAGCGCTCCATCCGAATGCCGCTGAACTTGAAAGTGCCGCCCGTTGGGCGATGACCCACGACGTCTCGGAAGGCTTCAGGATGATCTTGCAAGAATTGCTCACGCAACTTGGCCATGAATCCGTCGCTAAAAAAATTTAAGGGCGAGTATTTGACTTTGTTGCTGGATTTTCTCTGGCGGCAGTGGTCTACCTTAGGCGTGGCCGGTCAGGTGCGCGCCAACGATGATTGGGTCGTTGACTTGGAGGCGCTTTTATTGCTGACCTGCACGGTGGGCCGTTACGATCCGCGCC
>JANYBF010000139.1 GCA_025360895.1 Verrucomicrobiota bacterium | reverse complement strand
GAACTCGGCGGCAAACCGGAGATCACGCGGTTCAAAGGCCTGGGCGAAATCAGCCCGAAAGAATTCGCGCAATTCATCGGCAAGGAAATGCGGTTGAGCAAAGTGGAATACGCGCCGCGCGCCGAGTCTGCACCGATCTTCAACTTCTACATGGGCAAGAACACCCCCGAGCGCAAAGATTACATCATGGACAAGCTCGTCGTGCCGGTGGAGGAGTAGTGCGCTGGAGGGAAGATGATTTCAATTACGGTTCCGCGACCGGGTTGGGACTTGATTTGGATCGTGCCGTTGTGGGTCTCGACCGTGCGGCCAACGATCGCCAGCCCGAGGCCGGTGCCCTTGGGTTTGGTCGTACTGAGAACCGAACTGAACGCCCGGCGACATTGTTCCTCACTCATGCCGGCACCAGTATCGGCAAATTCGACGATGACCGACCGGCGGATTTCCGGTTGGCCGGGCGGCGCCAGCACCCCGCGGGTCGTGATGGTCAGCGTCCCGCCAGCGGGCATGGCTTCCGCAGCGTTGAGTATTAAATTCAGAAACGCCTGCTCCAACTGCATCGCGTCGCCGGGGATTTGCGGGAGGCGGGGTTGCAGTGCGCAGACAAGTTTCACGCCCTGGTTGGCGAACTTGTGGCGGACCAGCAGGCGGAGTTCTTCAAGAATTTCGTTCACATCCAGGGGCCGCAGGTTCGGTTCGGTCGTGCGGGCAAAATCCAGAATCCGCTCCACGATTTTGTTCAAATGCTCGATCTTCTCCCCCAACAAGCGCGCATCTTCGGCGCGGGGATCCGGCGCCATAAAATTCAGATCCAGCGAGTGATAGAGCATCTTCATCACCGTCAACGGATTGCGGATTTCATGCGCCACCTCGGCCGCGAGCAAGCCCAGAGCGGAAAGCCGTTCGTTCTGCCGCAGCAACTCCTCCGCGTCCACCACGCGCTCGTAGAGCCGCGCTTTTTCGATGGCGATGGCGGAAAGCTCCGCGAACGATGCCAGAATCCGGATTTCCTCGTCGGAAAACAGATAGGGTTGCTCGGTATATACACTCAATGCGCCGATGGCTTGCCCGGAAAAAATCAGCGGCACGCTCAACAAGGAAACCAGCCCTTCCTGCCGCGCCACTTCCACGTTTTGGTAGCGCGAGGAGGTCTGGACGTTTTCGACCTGGAGGGGTTTCTTCCGGCGCACCGCCACACCGAGCAGGCTCTCTTCGACCCCGAGACGCGGTTTCCCGATGTAGGCGGGGCCGGCGCCAAAGCTCGCGCGTAAATCCAGCCACGCGCCCGATTCATCCAGCATCATCAGCGAACCCAGTTTGGCCCGCATCAAACCACAGGCTTCCCGGGTGATGGTCTGCAATACCTCGTCGAGGTTGAGGGCGGAATTGATCGTGCGGCTTACCCGGGCGAGGGATTCCAACAAGCGCGCTTTCAGCCGGAGTTGCTCGTAGAGCCAGGTGTTTTGGATCACCCGGGCCGCCTGGGCCGCGAGCGATTCCAACAGTTCCTGATCCTCGGCGCTGAACGCGTCCAGCCGGTCGGAATCCACGTTCAATACGCCGCGCACTTCCCCGTGAACTTCCAGGGGCACCGCCAGTTCCGACCGCACTTCGGGTCGCAGCATAATGTAGCGACGATCCTTGGTTACATCGCCCACCCGCGCCGGTTTGCGCGCCTGAGCCACCCAGCCCGTCAAACCTTCCCCGGGGCGCAATTTCAAATCCTCGGCCTGCGCCGGCAAACCTTGCGCGGCCTGGATTTCCAGAAAGCCGGTCGTCGGATTCACCAACACTACCGAGCAACTCGACGCGTTCATGAGCCGTGCCGCCTCGCGCACGATCAGCAACAACGCCGGTTGCGGCTCCAGCGTGGAATGGATCACGCTCCCCACCTGGTAGAGCGATTTCAGCCGTTCGTAGCGTGCTTTGAGTTCGTTGAGTTCGTCGTCCATAAACATTGGCGGGTTGTGATGGCAAACCTGACTCCGCGTCCGCTATCGGACCTGCGCCGTCAACCACAGCCCGATCAGGGTGAAAAAAATATTCGGAAACCAGCCCGCCAGCCAGGCTGGCAAATAGCCGGCCGTACCCGCTGCCAGTCCGATTTGCATCAACAGGAAATAGCTGAAACCAATCAGGATGCTGCTGGCGACGCCGACAAAAACATTGCGTCGGCCTGACGCGGCCGCAAACGGCAGTGCGATCAAAACCACCACCAGACATTTCCACGGGGCAGCCAGGCGGCTGTGCAACTGGGTGTACAGCCAAAGTTGATCCGTGCGGCTGGCACTGGGGTGCAAGCGCAGGTAGTCGAAGATTTCCACCAACGGCGGGCTGACGCGGTGCCGATTCTTCAGGCTGAGCCGCCGGCTGATCTTGATCTCGCTGCGAATCTCCTCGGGGGTTTCGGTAAATTCAGGCAGTGGCAGGACCTCGGAGCGCAGGCCCGGCACCAGCTCGCCGTTGGTCGGACTCAAACTGTGAAATTCACTCGCGTTGTAAAACACCCAAACTTCGTTCACCCGCGCCGCCCGCGCCGCCCGCAACCACCGCCGCGAACCGTCCGGCAACAACCAAATGACTTCCGGATTGATCATCTCGGCGGTCTGTTCGTTGAACACGCCAATCTTCCAGAGGCGACCGTCGCGCGTGTTGTTGAAGCCAAGATTGCGGACCAAATAGGGCGGGTCGTTGTTTAACTTCACCGGCTTCCGCCGCAGTTTGATCGCCTCCCCTCGAACCTCGCTGTCGGGTGACCAAATTTCGTTGATCGCGAACAAAAGCAGACTCGCCACGAAACCCACACCGAAGTACGGAGCGGCGATCCGCCATAGACTTATTCCCGCCGCGCGCATGGCGGTGATTTCCTGATGTCGGGCGTGTTGCGTCAGCGCATAAAGCACCGCCAGCAGCAGGGCAATGGGCAGCACGTAACCCAGCAGGTCGGGCATTTTGACGAGATAATACTCGGCAATGTCCACCACCTGCATCCCGCTCTTTTGAAAATCTCCCAGATCTTTGAACAGTTCCGATGTGACCCAGAAAATCAGGATGCTGCCGAGACAGTAGCCGAACGGCACGAGTAACTCCCGCAATAGATAACGATCCAGCAGACGCATTGGCCTAGAGGCTAATCACCGCCTGCGGGACAGCAAGCTTCGGAAAAACGGCCCGGCGCCGGATCAGTGGCGTGTGGGGCCGTGCTGCAATACCGTGTGCCGGCCGGCGTGATAACTCCCTCGAATGGCGTGGGTGATGTAGCGCTTGGCCGCCGCTACCGCCCGGGGCAAGGTTTCACCGCGCGCCAGGAATGCAGTGATGGCGGCTGAATACGTGCAGCCCGTGCCATGCGTGGAAACACCTTGCACGAACGGCGCGACGAGCCGGAGCATTTTCCGGCCATCAAAGAAAATATCCGTCGCGGCGGGCAGGTTTCGCAGGTGCCCGCCTTTTACCAGGGCCGCGCACCCGAACAGACGATGGATTTCCCGCGCGGCGGCTTCGAGGTCGGCGACGGTCTGCAACTTGCGCCCGACGAGGATCTCCGCTTCATCCAAATTGGGCGTTACAAGGGCGGCCAGCGGTAGCAGTTGCTCTTGGAGCAACCGGATCGCGCCCGGCTTCAACAACACGGCGCCGCTCGTGGCGACCATCACCGGATCCACAATCAGCGGCGGGCGCCGATCGTGCGCAAAAAATTCCACGACCACGCGGATGAGGTCGGCGGAATGCAGCATGCCCGTTTTCACGGCCGCAGGTCGCAACTCGGCAAAAACGGCTTCAATTTGTTTCTGCACCAAGTCTGCGCGGATCGGCTGGATACCGGTGACGGCGCGCGGGTTTTGGGCCGTGATACAGGTAATAGCGGTCGTGCCATGAACACCGAGTGCGGTGAAGGTTTTCAAATCCGCCTGCACACCCGCGCCGCCGCCGCTATCGGAACCGGCAATGGTCAGCGCGATGGGGTATTGGGTGGGCTGGGACATGGCTGGATCGTCTGGCGCCGCGTTTGTCAAGGTTTCCGGGACGTTGCGTGGTCCTGCAACCATTTGAAATCCGGATTGGTCGCCGAGGTGGAGGTGAAATGAGCGCCATCGCCGAAACCGCCATCGCGCGCCGCCTTGACCGTTTCTGGATCGCGCCAACGGCGGGCGTCGGCGTGGCCATCGGCATAGGCCAAGGTGCCGGACTGGTTATGTTCCACGGAAGGGCGATGCCAAAAGAAAGTCGGACTCCCCATGTAGATCGTGAATGCCGAGTAGCAGACGCTCAGGGGTGCGGTATCAATAAACGTATAGGTCTCAGCGGTGTTGATCGCGGCCAGATCGGACGTCTTGTTGAATTCGTGAAAGGCCGGGTTGATGGGATTTCCGAAACTCGTTTGCCATCCAAAATAACAATTTAAGGAATAGGTACGCACTCGCGGGGTGGGCTGACCGGCAATGGAAACCGTCGTGCGGTCGGCCGGGCAACGATAAACTTGCGCGGTGCGAATGTAATTGGCGAACAACGCGTATTGGGGGTCGAGCAGATAACTCGTTTTGCCGAAGTCATCCGGAAAGATGTGTTCCGTGCCCATCACCCACAATTGATTGATGTTTGGCGTCGGAGCGACGCTGAAGCCGTTGGCGGCAAAGCGGCCGTTGTTATCGTCGGTGTAAAGCTGTCCAGCCAGGGAAACTTGTTTAAGGTTGCTGATGCACTGAATGCGATAGGCTTTGGCTTTGGCCGTGGACAAGGCGGGCAATAGCAGCGCCGCCAGAATCGCGATGATGGCAATGACCACGAGCAATTCGATAAGCGTGAATGCCGGTCCGGCCCGCATCCAGGAGCGGGGTGACAGGGCGGGCGACGGCTTCACACTTCCAGACATATCACGGCACCGGCGCGTTGGCAAAAACTGAAAATCACCCGCCCGCCCTTCACCGCGTTTGACTCGGCGCGGCGTCTCTCAAACAATAGCCGAGTCATGTGTGCGACAAAATTGTCCTCCAATAAATCAATTCGGGTTGGCCAGTTGGTGCGACCGCTGGTGCGGGCCTTGCACCCGTATGTGCCTGGCGAGCAACCGAAAATCAAGGGATTGATCAAGCTCAACACAAACGAGAATCCCTATCCGCCGTCGCCGCACGTTTTACGAACCGTGAAGGCGGCTGTGGACGGGCGGCTGCGGTTGTATCCAAATCCAACGGCAGAACGCTTGCGCGAGAAGCTCGCGAACCTGCACCATTGCCGGTCGGAGAACATCATCGTGGGCAACGGTTCGGATGAATTGCTGGCGCTGGCGGTGCGGGCGTTCGCTGAACCGCAGTCAAAATCCAAAATCCAACCCCCCAAATTGGCGAAGGCGACGGTGCAGTATTTCACACCCAGCTACTCGCTTTACCCGGTGCTGGCCGAGGCCCACGGCGCCGCAACCAATGCCGTGCCGCTCAAATCCGATTTTAGCCTGCCCGGTCTTACGGAGTTGACACGCCTCCGGCACTGGGATTTCAACGCCGCCCTCACACTGGTCACGACGCCGAATGCGCCGAGTGGTCGCGGCTATGCAATCACTGAACTGGAAGCGCTCTGCTTGGCGCAACGGGGGATCGTAGTGCTGGATGAGGCTTATGTGGATTTTGCCGATGCAAACGCCCTGCCTCTCGCGCTCAAGCATCCACATGTTCTCGTGGCTCGAACCTTCTCCAAGGCCTATTCGCTTTGCTTCCAACGCGTCGGATATTTCGTTGGCCACCCGGAACTCATCGGCGCGTTGCACAAGATCCGCGACAGCTACAACGTGAACGGCCTGGGCCAGATCGCTGCCGAAGCGACACTCACCGACCTTGCCTACTACCGCGCAAACTTCCGCCGGATCATCGCCACGCGAGCCGGGTTGGATCGCGAACTCACAAAACTCAGGTTCCAAGTATTGCCAAGCCAGACCAATTTCATTCTCGTTCGACCCCCACAATTTCCGGCGGAGGTGTGGTTGAACAAATTGCGCACGAACAAGATCCTCGTACGCTGGTTTCGGGCGCCGGAAGTGCGGGATTATTTGCGGATCACCACTGGAACGCAGGCAGAGGCGGAGGCGCTGGTGAGAGCGGTGAAGAAGATTCTGGAAGGCTGAAGGCGGGCCGCATCACGTCAAGGATTTAGGCACTTTGCCCGGTTGCTTGACGCCTCCGTACCCGGTTCAAGCTTGGCTGCCCGGCGGTACCGGTTCTGCTGAATCTCCACCGTGTACCAGGAATTCTACCACTTAAAGAGCGCGCCGTTCGACATTACGCCGAACCCGCGCTTCCTGTTTTACAGCACGAAGCATCGGGAGGCGTTCAACCATCTGCTCTACGGCATCCGCGAGCGGAAAGGCTTTATTCAACTCACCGGCGAAGTCGGCGCGGGCAAAACTACGCTCTGCCGCGCGGCTTTGGAACAACTGGACGAACACTACTCGACTGCGCTGATTCTGAATCCGGTCATGAGTGCGGACGAACTCATGCGGGGCATCGCCTTGGAATATGGTCTGCCCGTGGCCGGACTCGACCGCCTGAGCACGCTCGCTGTCATCAATCAATTTCTGCTCCAACAAGTCGAGCGCGGCAAGGACACCGTGTTGATCATTGACGAATCGCAGAACTTGACGGACGAACTGCTCGAACAGGTTCGCCTGCTGTCCAATCTCGAAACCGACGAGCGCAAGCTGTTGCAGATTGTTTTGCTGGGCCAGCCGGAACTGCGCGACCGGCTGAACAACCCGAAGCTGCGCCAGCTTCGTCAGCGCATCACGGTGCGTTTCCATCTGCCCCCGCTCTCACGCTGCGAGATGACGCAATACATCCGGCATCGCCTGCACGTTTCCGGCGCCAACGGCGAGCCGCATTTTACGCCGCCGGCGCTCTGGCGCGTGCATCGTTACAGCGGTGGCATCCCACGCCTGGTGAATGCGCTTTGCGACAAAGCGCTCCTCGCCGGCTTCGTCAAACAGACCGGGCGGATCAATTTCAACACCGTCGGCCTCGCCATCCGGGAACTCGAAGGAAACATTTAGTCTATGAGCATGATCAACGACGCCCTCAAGCAGGCCAAACAGACGCAACAGGAAAACCCGCCGCCGACCCCGCCGTTGCAATTCCGTCCGGCGGAGCCGGGACAACCCAACCACGCCCGCGCGCCCCTGTTGTTTGTCAGTCTGGCGTTGGCTTTGATATTAGTCGTTGCGTTGGGCGGCATGCTTGTCTGGTTGGTTTCGCAAAACGCGGCCAACGAACTACGCGTCGCCGCCCGATCCGCAAACGAACCGTCAACCGCCGTGACGGCTGCTGCCAAGCCGGCAATCGCCGCTCCCCTGCCGCCGGCCCTCCCGCCCGCGACGCTTCCCGTAGAACCTGGAACGAATACGCTGCCCGTTTCGGCAACGGCCGAGCCGCCCCAAACACTGGCCCCGAAGCTCCAGGGAATCTCCTTCCATCCCACCCGTCCGTTGGCCGTCGTGAACGGCAAGACGGTCGTCATTGGCGATCGCGTGGGTGGATTCCGCGTGCTGGCCATCACGCGCGGCAGCGTCACTCTTGGCAGCGCCACGGCGACGAATGTTTTGAGTTTGTCTGAGTAGGCCGTTCCCGGCATTCTGGGGCGCAATGAATTGTTCCCCATTTCGTTTCGCATGAACGAATTCCGCAAACGCATGGCGGCGTCCCCGGAGTTCGCTCGCTTTGCCCCCTTCCTGATTTTTTGCGCCATCACCACCGCGGGCGGCGCGGACCTGGGCGTGGATTGGAAGTTCTGGGCTTATTCCGCCAAGGTCTTTGTGGGCGCGTGGATCGTCTGGGAGATGCGCCCGTTCGTGCTGGAGATGCGCTGGGCGATCAGTTGGGAGGCGGTGGTAATCGGCGTGGCTATCTTCGTGGTTTGGGTGGGGCTTAATCCCTATTACCCGATGAACCAGCTT
>JANYBF010000132.1 GCA_025360895.1 Verrucomicrobiota bacterium | reverse complement strand
CGATTGGCTACTATGATTATTTTGGGAAAAACCGGAAGGTTTTCCGTTGCCCCAGTTCCGTCCACCCGGATGAATGGCATGATGATGGCCGGTATTATCCACGGGAGTTTTGGGAGAATTCAACTTATGGGATCGCCCGCTACCTCCTTGCCCCCTTCGATGCAAAGTTGGAGCCGAAGTTGAAGAAGGTTTCGTTCTATAAGAATCCCAGCCGGATGATTTTTTGTCAGGACGCCGCTGAGCAGTTGATGGAGGGGGACTCCGACACCATTGGCCTTTTCCCGGGTAACAGTTCAATCCTGACTCAATGGATTGGCTCCGGTCCGGCCAATGGCGGTGCTTATGGCGGCCTTTCGACATTGTACAACGGCTACCATTTTGACTTTGAATGGTACCGCCATAGCAAAGGCAATCAAACGGCATGGGTGGACGGGCATGTTTCGCGGATTAAATTCACCGGTTTGAAAGTGGGCATTGATTATCGGCATTACACCGGAGTTGAACCTCTGAACCCTGTGCCCTAAACCGAACCGCTTTACCATTCATGATTCATTTTCACTTAAGATTATTCTGGCTGGCGTTGCTGTTCCCGCTGTTGGTTGGCGTGGGTTGCGACCGGAGCAGTACCGCGCCGACTCCACTGGCGGTGGAGGGATTTCCGGCGGCGTTTGAAAAAGCCTTTGGCAAAGCCAAGCCGGAGGTCAAGGAATTGGGAAACCAAGTTGTCGCGGCCGTGCAAGCCAAAGATTATTCCAAGGCTTTTTTCAGCCTTCAATCCCTGATCAACGCGGCGACCTTGTCCAAGCAACAAATGGGCGTGGCTTCCGGTGCCTTGCTCACGGTGAACAACTTGCTGGAGGCCGCCAAAGCTGAAGGCAACCAAAACGCCGCTGAAACCATTAAAGTTTACCGGGAGACCAAATAAATAAGTTGGTCATCGCAACCCTGCGCCAGGTTTTCCGTAACGAACCACTACGCTTTCAATTCGATCTCCATCCCCAAAAAAACACGTAACATCAAATCCAGTAAACCAGACACACCATGAAAAAAAATACCATCCTGAAACTGGCTTTCGCCGGGGCGCTGTGCCTCGGAGCCAGCCTGAGTCAGGCTCAAATCACGAACGGCCTCGTCGTCCATCTTACCTTCGATGGGACGGACGGCAGCGGTAACTACACCAACTCCGTTGCCAACAGCGTGGTCGGCACGCCGGTCGGCACGCCGACCTTCGGCACCGGCAAGCTGGGAAAGAGCGTCGCGTTGACCGTTGATGGACCCAATTCCATCAACAACTACGTAACGCTTGGTGCGCCGCCGGAATTGCAATTCGGGGCCGTCTCCGCCAGCAGCGCTACAGATTTCAGCATTGCCTTCTGGTGTAATTACACCAACCAGACGAGCGACCCAGCCTTTATTGGCAGCCAAAACTGGGGTAGCAGCCAAAACCCGGGTTTCGGCATTTACATGCAGGGCGGTGGCAATTTTCGCGTGGTCACCAAGGATGATTCCGGCGACAACACGCACCGACAAAGCATAACACCCACCGACATTCTACGGGACGGGACATGGCATCATTTAGTGGTGACTTACGGGCGGAGCAGCGTAGTGACGATTTACAAGGACGGCGTCCTGCTGACGACCTCGCCCCTCAGTCAGTGTACCGGCCTGATTGATACGTTAACTCTTGGCCAGACTATTAATATCGGCCAGGACGGAACGGGCCTTTACGAGGCCACCAGAACTCCGGCCGATACCGTAAACCTGCTGATGGATGACTTGGGTATTTGGCGCCGCGAATTGAGTGGAGGCGAAGTCAGTGCGATTTATACCGCTGGACTTGGCGGCACAAATATTTCCCGCGTGCCGACCATCGAGTATCCGTTCGTCAAATCCACCACCCCAGCCCTGCAACAGGCCGGCGTGAGCCCCGCTGCTCCGATCACCGTAGTGGTAACCGATGGTGCCAAGTCACTCAACAATGCCTCGGTGAAGCTGTCGGTGAATGGCGCCGACGTGCCCACCACCATTACCAAAGTCGGCGCGAACTCAACCATTAAACACACTCCAACCGGTCTGTGGTCAGCCGGGGTCAACACGGCGACCGTGATCTTTGCCAACAACGGCGCACCGCAAGTATTCGTCACGAATACCTGGACCTACACTGTTGCTCCGTATGTGACCCTGCCACCCAGCTTGAAAGTTGCGGCCGACACCTCCAAGCCCGGCTTCAAATGGAACATTTTCGCCAATGCGGGCAACACCACGCCCAGTAATGCGCGCACAGAAGCGGCCTTGGCGGGACAGCTCACGGACGTGGACGGCGTGACCCCGCTCGCGAACAATGCCAATCCAGCCGCACAAGGTGTCGCCCTTGCCGCTGCGAGTGCCCCGAGTCCGGCGAGCGCCCCCATCAAGTTCGAGATTGCCGGACCACTCAATCTTGATACTGCCGCCACCGTTGGCACCACCAACGGTAACTTCGGCCCGGATGGCCAGATGCCTGGTCTTCCCGCCTCGGACAGCACTGCGGACGGCGCCGCTGCAGAAGCGATCACTTACATCAGTCTCCCGGCGGGACTCGTGACCATGGGTGTAAACAGCGACGACGGCTTCCGGACTTCCGCCGGTTTGGTGCCGCAGGACGTGGTTGGCAGCATCCGGGTCGGCGAGTTTAACGGCGCCCGGGCCAGCAGCGATACGCTTTTCTACCTCTCGGTGCCGTCAGCCGGTGTTTACGGTTTCCGCACTAGTTGGCAGAACGGAACGGGTGGGGGCAACATCGAATGGTTTACGGTTAATGGAACCAATAAGGTACTAGTCAATGACACGGCCAATGGTGGCTTGGTGGCCTATCGGGCGTTGACGACTCCCATTCCGCCATATGTCAAATACGTCAGCCCCGAACCCGTGCAACGGGTGGTTAACCAGTCCAGCCGCTCGCTCAAGGTCGTGCTTTCCGATGGTACAACTGCCTTGGACGACAATTCAATCGTACTTAAGCTGGACGGCAGCGTCATCACCCCGACCAAGACACGATCCGGCAGTCTGGTGACATTGACCTATATCCCTACCACCCTCCAATTCCCCGGTGATCAGCATCTGGCGGAGTTGACCTTCAGCACCGTGGGCGGGACCTTCACCACCACCGAACGTTGGAGTTTCTTCAACCTTCTGAACATCGTGCTCCCATCGCCGGTACTGACCGAGAACTTCGACTCGACCGCTGAAGGTGCCGTGCCCACTGGCTGGAC
>JANYBF010000071.1 GCA_025360895.1 Verrucomicrobiota bacterium | reverse complement strand
CACGAACAATCCGCCCACCAACCTCACCAACTCGCTGACGATTCCCCTGCCATCCGGCCCCGCTTCTTTCTTCAGAATTGGAATCGCTCCGTGACCTGACGCACCCCAGTCTCACGTCAAAAACCCGGAAGCCAGTGGCCTGACTGCCGGTTGAGATCGGGTAGGGACGTGTTCCGCCGCGTCCCAAACTTTTTCGGAGATGGGACGATGTGGAAATCGTCCCGGCCAGCGTGCCGCCGTGCTTTCGGGGGCTGATTTAAGCCCCTTGGAAGGCCCGCTTAAACGCCATTTACCGGACCCTAAAACCGGGTCGGATGGGCCTTGCCTTTTGGGCAGAGTTTCTCAAACCTTTTCAAATGTTTCCCAAACCTCGCGCGCTTTTACAATTTCCACGCCCGTGCGGGCGCGAGCTGTATTCTGTTTTCCCTTGTTTTTGTCCGTTCCTGGGCAATAATGGGGCGTCACCGCCATTTCCAGCTCATAGACCAATGGCCACCTATTCTGGCGATTCAGTTTCCGATCGTTAACCCGATTAACCCAATGAACCATGAAATCAAAATACCTGCTCCCGCTGGGCACTGTCCTGGGCAGCCTGCTCATCGCGGTTAACCCGCTCCCCGCCCAGAGCACGGCGTTCACGTATCAAGGCCGGCTCGCGAACAACGGCAGTCCGGCGAACGGCGGCTACGATCTGACCTTCGCCTTGTTCGATGCGGAGACCAGCGGTTCGCAGGTGGGGACCCCGCAGACCAACTCCGCCGTCGTTGTGAGCAACGGCCTGTTCACGGTCATGCTGGAGTTTGGCAATCAATTTCCCGGCGCGAACCGCTGGCTGGAAATCGCCGTGCGCACCAATGGCAGCGGTGCTTTCACCACGGTGAGTCCGCGGCAGGCGCTTACGTCCAGCCCCTATGCCATCACCGCCGGCAATGTATTTGGCTTGCGGGTCGCGAACAGTGCCACCGACGCCCCCAATCTCATCGGTGGCGCGGGCGTGAATGTCGTGGACGCCGGCGTCAAAGGCGCGGTGATTGCCGGCGGCGGCACGACCAATTATTTCAGTACGAGTTCTTCGAATCGGGTCTCCGCGGACTTCAGCAGCGTCGGGGGCGGGACCGGCAATTGGATTCAATCCGGCGCCGACCATGCGGCCATTGGCGGTGGCTTGGCCAACCAGATCGGCAGCGGCGCTCATTTTTCCGTTCTGGGAGGCGGATGGAACAACACGATTTTGGGTCCGTTCAGTTTCATCGGCGGCGGTAACATCAATGTGGCCACTGGAAATTACTCCGGGATCGGCGGCGGTTACCAAAACCATGCCAGCAGCGATTACGTGACGGTGGGCGGTGGTGAGGACAACACCGGCAGCGGCCTGGCAGCGACCGTGGGCGGCGGCGCCAACAACACGGCCAACGGCGCTTATTCGACCGTGGGCGGCGGTTTGCTAAACCAGAGTGGTGGGGGCGAGGCCGTCGTCGGCGGTGGTGAAAACAACAGCGCCGGCAGTTTTTCCGCGACCGTGGCCGGCGGCTACGGTAATCAGGCGACGGATCAGTATGCCACGGTGCCCGGCGGCTTTAACAATCTGGCCGGCGCACAATACAGTTTTGCCGCCGGACGCCAGGCCAAGGCCAATCATCAGGGCGCGTTCGTCTGGGCGGATTCGCAGGCGGCGGATTTTGCTTCGACCACGACCAATCAATTCAACGTGCGCGCCAACGGCGGCGTGGTTTTCATGACCGGCGGCGCGGGAATGACGTTGGATGGCCAACAGGTGCTGACCACGGGCAGTGCAACAATCGGCTTATCCATTCAACAAAATTCAAACGGTGCGCCTAATATCGTCGAGGGTTCGTCGGTCAATCTCGTGTCGGGTGGTGTCATAGGCGCAACGATTGGCGGTCGTGGTGCAACAAATTATTTTGGACGCAGCTACACCAACAGCGTCACTTCGGATTTTGGAACCGTGGGTGGTGGCCTTAACAACATAGCGAACGGTCGATATGCCACGGTGGGTGGTGGCGAGTATAATACCGCCGCTTACCTCGCGACGGTGGGCGGTGGCCAAGATAACAGCGCCGTTGGCTTTGGTGCGACTGTTGGCGGCGGA
>JANYBF010000010.1 GCA_025360895.1 Verrucomicrobiota bacterium | reverse complement strand
ACGAGCAACATCATGTCGCTGACGGGCATCGCCATCGCCATCGGCGTGCTGGTGGATGCGGCGATCGTCGTGACGGAAAATGTGATCCGCCATTGCGAGCGAGCGGAGGAAGAGAAGCGGAGCACGCTCGAAAAGGAGCAGAGGGGAAAAGGAGAAAAGGGGAGCGACGGCGAAGTCTCCCCTTCTCCTCTGCCCCTTGTCCCCTCTGCGGTTTCATATCGCCTCACCGCAGCCGAGACATTGGAAGTAACATTGGTCGCGTGCAAACAAGTTGGCCGCCCGATCTGCTTCGCGATGGCCATCATCATTCTCGCCTTCGTGCCGGTGTTCGCGCTCTCGGGACAGGAGGGCAAGCTGTTTCATCCGCTCGCGTGGACGAAGACATTCGCGATGGTGGGCTCGACGCTGCTCGCGGTCATGCTGGTGCCCGTGCTGTGTAGCCTGCTGGTGCGCGGGCCATTTCACAGTGAGGACCGCAACCTCATCATGCGGCTCCTGCTGAAGATTTATGACCCGGTGTTGAACTGGGCGTTGAATCATCGCAAGACCGTCATTGGCGCGGCGGCCACGTTGCTGGCGGCGGCGCTGCTAATGGCGTTCGGTTTGCCGCGTGCGTGGGTCAAAGACATGCGCGATGCGGGTTGGCCGCGCACGGCGAATCTGGTGCAAGGCTTTGGCAAGGAGTTCATGCCACCGTTGAACGAAGGGAGTTTGCTCTACATGCCGATCCTGTTGCCGAAGACCGGGCTGGCGGAAATTCAGCGGGTAATGGCGTGGCAGGATCAAGTGCTCGCCGCTGCGCCGGAGATTGAAACCGTGGCGGGCAAGTCGGGCCGTTTCGAGACGCCGACCGACCCCGCGCCGACGGAGATGATCGAGACGACCATCACGCTTAAGCCGGAGTGGATTTCCACGAACCGAACGGTGCTCGGGTTTATTAAACTGCCGCGTGTGGTGCGCAATCCCGCGTGGCGGGAGGGCATGACGGTCGAAAAGCTCAAGGCCGAACTGACTGAGAAGATGAAGATTGTGCCGGGCTACGTGCCGGCCTTCTTGCAGCCGATTGAGAATCGCATCCTGATGCTCTACACCGGCATTCGCGCCCAGGTCGGCGTGAAAATCTACGGCGACAATCTGGATGTGCTGCAACAGCAGGCTTATGAGGTGGAAGCGGTGGTGAAGCAAATCCGTGGTGCGGCGGGCGTGTCGCCGTCGCGCGTGCAGGGTAAACCTTATTTGAACGTGAAGGTGGATCGTCACGCGATGGCGCGTTACGGCTTGAGCGCGCGCGATGTACTGGAGGCGGTCGAGGTGGCTATCGGCGGCAAAAATGTGAGCGTGACCATCGAGGGCCGCGAGCGGTATCCGATCCAGGTGCGGCTCGAACGCGGCGAGCGCGAGGACCTTGAGAAGATCGGGCGCATCCTTATTGCCACGAAATCCGGAATGATTAGCGGGGCGACAGAAGGTTCCGGAGGCACGGCTGGAGATGGTGGAATGGGCGCGGCGAGTGGGAGTAAGATCAAGAGTGAGATTACAATTAAGAACGAGGGGGCTTACATCCCGCTCGCGATGGTGGCAACGATCACGCGCGAAATTGGCGCGAACGAAATCGCCAGCGAAAACGGACGTTTGCGCGCTTATGTGCAGGCCAACGTGCAGGATCGCGACCTGGGCGGCTTCGTGAACGAGGTGGAGTCGGCGCTGCACAAGATGAATTGGGGCAGCATGACCTACAAGATGACTGGCGAATATGAGAACCAACGCCGCTTCACGCAGACGATGCAGTTTGTTTTCCCCGGCGTGATGCTGATCATCTTCGTGATGCTTTACATGGTATATCACAGCGCGGCGGAGGCGGCGCATGTGCTGCTGGCGGTACCGTTCGCCTTGAGCGGCGGTGTGTTTCTCCAAAAAATGCTGGGCTACAATTTCAACGGCGCCGTTTGGGTCGGCTATATCGCACTGTTCGGTACGGCGGTGCAAACTGGTGTCGTGATGGTGGTGTATCTGGAGGAGACGTTAAAAAAACGCATGGCGGAACGGGGCGCGGCTTTTAACTCGGTGGATTTGATTCAAGCCGTGAAAGACGGCGCGCGGCTGCGGTTGCGGCCCAAGGTGATGACCGTGGCGACGATCGTGGCTAGCCTGTTGCCCATCATGTGGAGTCATCGGCAGGGCGCGGAAGTGATGAAACCGCTCGCGACGCCGGTCATCGGCGGCATGTTAAGCAGCTTGATCCATATCCTGATTGTGACACCCGTGATTTTCTGCTGGCTGCGCGAGCGGGAGTTGAAGAAGCAAATGAAGGCGGAATGATCAAGCCGCCACAATTACCATTGAACCAAATCCCCTCGCCACAAACGGCGGGGCTCTAATTTGGAATAATGGCGTCGTAAATCGTCGGCCCGCTTATTTCGCGAATGGCACCGCTGCGATTTTTGCCCCGCGCTCGCCGGCGCCCGTTCGCAGGCGCAATTCGGTGCCGACCGCGTTGGCTTCGCGCCGCACATAGCCCAGCGCAATGGTGGCGTTGAGCATTGGCGAGTGAACGGCGCTTGTGACGTAGCCGACTTCCTTTTCGGCGTGAAAAATTTTATCACCATTCGCGGGCAGGAGTTTTGGCTCTTCCGTCAGCCACAGGCCGCGCAGTTCGCGGTTCACATGGCCGATGCTGTGGATGCGGTTGATGACTTCCTGCCCGATATAGCAACCCTTGTGGTAACTCACAGCGCGGGCTTCGATACCGCATTCGAGCGGAAGGTTCGACTCATCCATGTCCGCGCCAAAGAGCGGGATGCCCGCCTCAATACGCGCGATCTCGAAAGCCGTCCAGCCACAGGCGCGGCCGCCGACGGATTTCGCGGCGGCGATGAGTTTGTCGGCTACCGCCCCAAGGGAAGCGGTGGGGATCAAAAGATCGAAGCCAGCGTTCCTAGCCGCCAACGTAGGGAGGCGGACTGCCACGGGTTGCGGTGATTTATCCGCCTCCTCACGTCGGCGGCTACCTGCGTCGAGACGCGGTTGATTCATCAGGTAAATTTCGCCGAGCGTGACATCCGTGATTTTTACGGAGCCGAACTCCCGGGCCGGGATTTCCGCAAACAGACCCACGGCGCGGACGATGGCTTCCGCCTGTGGCCCTTGCACGCTAAGCAAGTCGTAGTGCGGCGCGACGGCCACCACCTGCACGTCATCCGCGACCAGGTATTTCTCCAGTCGCGCGGTGACAGTCGCCGTGAGACCCGGCTCGAAATCGAGAAACAACTCGTCGGGCAGCGCAAAGACATTCAGGTCGCTCTGCATTTTGCCTTTGGCGGTGACAATCGCGGCGTAGCAACCCTCGCCGGGGCGCAGGCGTTTCACATCGTTTGTGATCTGGCCATGCAGAAACCGCACCCGATCCGCGCCGGTGAGGCACAGGCGGCTGCGAAAACTCAAGTCAAGGACGCCGGCGGTCTGGCGTAACGCAGCGTGTTCGGTCAGCGCGTCGCCGTAGTCGGCGACGATCTCGGCGCCGTTCATGGCCGCAAAGTTAGCGCCGAGACTCTGGTGGAATTCGCGCAAGGGCAATGGGGTTACCGGGTTCACAATAAATATCTGAGCGTAACGCGCCGGGTCGGAGCCCGGCGCTCCAACCTAGCTTACGACGCGCATTTGTACGGCGTCCACGATTTGATCGCCTACGAGGATGGAACTCACGATGACGACGGTGTGGCCGGGTTTCAGTTGCCCCTGGGTGACGAGGGTTTCCAAGGCGGTATCAATGGTGTTCATGGGATTGATGAGGTCGAACGGGATGATCACCGGCGTGACGCCCCAGTTCAAACTCAATCCGCGCGCCACTCCGTCGTCCGAGCACAGACCATAAATTTTCGAATACCGCGGGCGCAACCAGCCGGTGTACCGGGCCATGCTGCCGTGGCGCGTCAATACGAGGATGGCTTCGGCTTTGAGTTCATTGGCCATGACCACGGCGCTCTTCACCACTTTCTGACGCGGCTCCGTGAGTTCCGCCGCCTCGAAAAAATTGGCCCCCCCGCTCCGTTCGATGCGTTGGGCAATGCGGTCGAACACCTCAATGCATTTGACGGGATATTTGCCGACGGTCGTCTCGCCGCTCAACATGATGGCGTCGGTTTGTTCATAGACGGCGTTGGCGACATCGGTGACCTCGGCGCGCGTGGGCATGGGCGATTCGATCATGCTTTCGAGCATGTGCGTGGCGACGATGACAGGTTTGCCGAGACGGAGGCAGGTTTTGACGATCCGCCGCTGGACGATGGGCAGTTCCTCATAGGGGATCTCGATGCCAAGATCGCCGCGCGCGACCATAACGGCGTCGGCTTCGCGGACAATGGATTCAAGATTCTGGACGGCCTGCTGGTCTTCAATCTTGGCAATGACGAGCGGGCGGGGTTTCCCTTCGACGAAGAGCGCCTTCAACTGAACCAGATCATGGGCTTCCCGGACGAAAGACAAGGCGATGAAATCCACGCCAACTTCGAGGCCGAGTTTCACATCGGCGATGTCCTTGGCGGTCAGTGCGGGGAGGCTGACTTTGACACCGGGCAAATTAATATGCCGCCGGCTGCCGAGCGTACCTTCGGTGAGGACTTCGCACTCCACCTTGTTGCCGTCCTTGGCGAGCACTTTCATCTGGATCGTGCCATTGTCGAGCAGCACCACGTCGCCCACGCTGATGTCGTTGACGAAATCGGCGTAGTTCACGTCCACGGAATGTTCCTCCTCGCTGCGCTCGCCCCGGACGGTGAGCGTGAACTTCTGGCCGGGTTTCAGGTCGAGTGGCATGCGCAAATCGCCGGTGCGGATGGCCGGACCTTGCGTATCCATCATGATGCCGGTGAACAACCCGCGCGCGCCGGCGGCGGCGCGAATGTCCACGACGATGCGGCGCACCCAGTCGTGAGGTGCGTGCGACATGTTGAGGCGGAAAATATTGGCGCCCGCGGCCAGCAAGGCGCCGAGCATTACCGGTGAACTGGTGGCGGGGCCGAGGGTGGCAATGATTTTGGTTTTTCTCATGCGAGCCGGGCCGATTCGATGACGGGAGCTTACGCCCGCAGACGCGGATGAAAAGCCCGGAGTTATCTGGATATTGAGACTTGCCATGTCGGGCGGCGGTGCGATATTTTTTGGCGAACAAGAGAATTATTTATGGCAGACGCAGCAAACCGATATTCCGAAAACATCGCTGGCAAGTACTACGTGGACAACCAGTGCATTGACTGTGATCTGTGCCGCGAGACCGCCCCGGACAATTACAAGCGCAACGACGACGGCGGATATTCATACGTTTACAAGCAGCCCGAAAACCCCGAAGAGGAAGCCCGCTGCAAGGAAGCCAAAGAAGGCTGTCCCGTGGAAGCCATCGGCGACAACGGCGCATAGACAAGCCCATTTTCATTTCACCCGCGACCACCCGGTCGCGGGTTTTTTTTGAGTTTCGTTCAAACCCGCACTGACTCCGTCCCCGCCCGCTGACCGAGCCTTCCATCCGGGTCAACTGGGGATGGACGACCCCGCTTCGGTCAGCGTAAGCTGACTTCAGCACAACAAAGAACAAATGAAAATAAAAAACCTCATTCATCCCTTGGCGCTGGCCGTCGCCCTCGCGCTGAACTCCACCGCCCAGGCGGCCGGGGACGCGGATAATCTGCCGCCCATCTTCAACGGGAAAGATTTCACCGGCTGGAAAGTGCCCGAGCCCAATCCGTTCTGGAAGGTGGTCGGCGGCGTTATCGTGGGCGAAAACGACGAAGCGAAAAAGGGCAGCATGCTCTGGACGGAAAAGTTGTATGGCGATTTCGTCATCGAGTGTGACGCGCGCTGGAGCGGAGAAATTGACAGCGGCATCATGTTGCGCGCGCCGGAACTCCAGTTGCAAATGGGCATCTCACGCAGCTTGAAACGAGACCTGACCGGCTCGTTTTATACCGGAGGCACGGAGAAATATCCCGAGGCCGGCCAGGCGAAAGATCTCGAAAAAAATTTCAAGCCCGGCGACTGGAACCATTACCGGCTCGAAGCCAAAGGCGACACCTTCACCGTCTGGCTCAATGGCGTGCAGATGGTCAAATATACCAATGCCAAATACGCCGGGGCCGCGCCGATTGGCTTGCAAATTCATCCGGGACTCGCCATGAAGGTCGAGTTCCGTAACCTCCGCGCCAAATCTTTGGATTAATTCGCTCCCCAGCCCGCGCCACCCGATCATGCCCGAGCTTTGGCAAATGGCCTTGTTGTTGGCCACCGGCTTGGTGGCTGGTTTTGTGGATGCCATCGCGGGTGGCGGCGGATTGATCACCCTGCCCATCATCTTGAGTCTGGGCGGCGATCCACAATCCGCCCTCGGCACCAACAAATTTCAGGCCATGTTCGGTTCGGGCAGCGCCTCCTGGCATTATGCGCGGGCCGGAGCAGTGGATTTGAGCGACTGCGGACGCGGTGTCGGACTGACGTTCATCGGCGCACTAGTGGGGACGCTCGGCGTGCGGCAAATTAGTCCCAACACGCTCAAAATTATTATCCCGCTGCTGTTGATCGCGGTGGCCGTTTATTTGTTGCGCCACCCGCAGTTGGGTGAAACGGAGCGCGGTGCGCGAATGTCGCGCGCCCGATTCGATCTGACCTTTGGGTTGCTGCTGGGGTTTTACGACGGCTTTTTCGGTCCCGGCACCGGGACATTTTGGACGATGGCGTTTGTGCTCGCGATGGGATTCAACCTCACTCGCGCGACCGGTTACACCAAGGCAATGAATTTTTCCAGCAACGTGTGTTCGTTCCTGCTGTTCGCGCTGGCGGGTAAGGTGAACTACAGCGCCGGCGCCGTCATGGGCATCGGCCAGCTCCTCGGCGCGCGCTTCGGCAGTCAGATGGTAATCACGCGCGGCACCAAATTCATCCGGCCCGTTTTCCTCACCGTCGTGCTGACGATCACCGGAAAGCTGCTCTACGATGCCTGCTTCAAGTAGCCGTGGCCAGTCACCCCCGTTCACCTTTCTGTAGCCAACCGTAGGCTCGTAACTTTCCGTGAGTAGGGGCTTGACGCTGTCTCCAAACGGGCTTATGACGATGGCATGGCCCACAGAACGTCCAATCCCGGAGGACAAAAAAATGAACACTCCTCATACCCGTCGTGAATTCCTCGCTGATGTCGGTCGCGGCATGTTGGTCGCCAGCGTCGGCTTTGGCCTGGCCACCGAACTTGGCCTCGCGCCCGCCTTCGCCGTCGAAGCCCCCGACACGCTCGACTTCGGCCCGCTTGAATCGCTCGTGTGTCTCATGCAAGAGACACCCGCGAACAAACTTCTCCCGGTGTTAGCCGACCAACTCCACTCCGGCACGAAACTGGATCGCTTGGTCGCGGCCGCCGCGCTCGCCAACGCGCGCACCTTTGGTGGCGAAGACTACGTGGGCTTCCACACGATAATGGCGCTCGCGCCCGCCTTGCACATGGCCTACGAACTGCCCGCGCCGCTCCAGCCGCTGCCCGTCTTCAAGGTCCTTTACCGAAACACCAATCGCATCCAGGAACGCGGCGGGCGCAAAGAAGAAGTGTTGCACCCGGTCAAACCCGCGACGCTGCCCGAAGGCCGCACCGGTGGCGACGTCTTGCGCGATGCGGTCCGCCGCAAGGACTGCGCGGAAGCGGAACGGACTTTCGCCACATTGTCGCAACTTTCCACCGATGAGGCGCTCAACCAACTCCTATTCGCGGTGCAGGATAACACCGAAGTTCATCGCGTCGTCCTGCCATATCGCGCGTGGGATCTGCTCGGGCTTATCGGCAAGGAACAAGCCCACACGCTCCTCCGCCAATCCGTCCGCTACTGCGTGAAGGCTGAGTCGGACTCGCGCCCGGCCAACTGGAACGAGCCGCGAACGCTCCTGCCGGAGATGCTCGAACAACACAAACTCCTCGACCGCGCGCCCGGTACACGCGCCGCGGAAGACCAATGGGTGGATGCCCTCAGCCAGACCTTTTTCAAATCCACGCCCGAACAAGCCGCCGCTGCCGCCGCCGCCGCCCTGGCGGAAGGTTTTGCGCCCGACGCGATTGGTGAAGCCATTTCCCTCGCCGCCAATCAACTGGTCCTTCGCGACGCCGGGCGACCACCGCAAGCCGAGACGCCGGGCAAGCCGGTCGGCAGCGTTCATGGCGACAGCATCGGGGTGCATGCCTGCGATTCCGCCGGTGCCTGGCGCAATCTTGCCCGCGTGGGCAACGCTCGGAATACCTTCGCCTGCCTCATTCTCGGGGCCTATCAAGTGGCCCTCGATCGCACCGCGCGCGGCGGCGATTTCTTGAACTGGTCGCCCGTGCCGGTGAAGTGGCAGCTCGACCACATCAAAGCCACCGAGGCCGACGCGCTCCTGCGCGAAACCGATGACGCCATCCGCCAAAACCTCCAGGCCCACGCCGCCGCCCTCGTGAGCCGCTACGGTGAACTCGGCTACGCGCCGCGACCCGTGTTCGACCTCATGCTACGCTACGCTGTGAGTGAGGACGGCGCGCTTCACGCCGAGAAATACTACCGCACGGTAAGCGAAGAATTCGCCGCCACGCGCCCCGCCTTCCGCTGGCGTCAATTGCTGGCGCTCGCCCGCGTCACCGCCAGCGAATACGGCCGCCCCGCTCCAGGCATGGCGGAGGCGAGAGCGATGTTGAAGGTTTAGGGCCTGACTACCTCGGCATGGCTCTCTGAAGACGCTCAAGGCGCAAGTCATCCAGGGAGGCTTCGGTGAATCCATAGATCTGACTGCCCACAGCAGACCGCTTTTTCAATTCCGGGGGCTATGGCGTTTGGTGTAACCGTCGCACGCAGTCACCTCGGACTGACACAGGCCGCGCTCTTGAAGAAACAGTCCCACCCCTCAAAGTTGAAACCGTCTATTGCAACTTCGCGGGCATCTGTTGCACGACGGAGTATAGCGCCGCCAGCGTCTCGCCGGTATTTTGCGCACGCACATCCGGGCCGAAGTCAAAGGTGGCCGTCGCATCAAAGTTTTTGAGGAGCAGGCAATACGTGTTGTTCACCATGATGCCGAGCAACTCGCCTGTCCGGCTGAACACAAGATCGCCGCGCGAGGGATTGAATTTGCCGAACAGGCCTTTCAACAAACTGCGATCCAGCTTCACGTAGGCGGGCGTGCTCAGATCAATTTCGAATTTGCACTCGCCGTAATACTTTTCACCGGCGCCGACTAACACCGCATCCTGGAATTTGAACGGGGTATTCGAGATGTGATAGACCTTGGCGCCGAGTTTCTGCGCCTCCGCCGCACTGACCGGCATAAATACCACCCGCGGGTCCTGCAGCAGGAAAGACAGGGCGCGGATCGGGACTTCGCCCGCGTCGTTGGCCAGCGTGCCGGTGAGCGCTTCCCATTGGACGCCAGCAGTCGAAAATGTCAACGGGGTGTCCTGAACGTGACAGAGGGCGTAGGTGTTTGTGCCGTTGGTGACGAGCACCGACCCGGTGGCTTTGCGCTTGTTGGTGTCAAACAACCCGGAACGGAAAGCAGTGAAGCTGGCCTGCACCCGGTTCGCATTGAACTCATCGAAAATCGTATTCGGCGCTAGCGAGCGGTTCTCCCGAATCTCCTGCGCCAGTTGTGTGGAATTAGTCGCCAGCGCCTTGACGCCTTCGACCAGTTTTGCCTTTTCCTCGCGTTCGACTTTGACCTGTTCCTTCATCACCACGACCTGTTCGGTGGCGTGGCGCTTTTCGACTTCCGCGACTTGGAGCTGACCGGCCAACTGCTGTTTTTCGTTCAGGACGTTCTGGTTGCTTTGCGAAAGTTGCGCCAATTTTTGCTGGAACGCCGCAGCTTCCTCGGCGCGTTTGCGCAATTCGGCTTCCAGGGCGGCCAGCTTTTCTTTCGAGATCGAGGCATCGGTGGAACTGGCCTGAACCCGCTGGCTCAGGGTTTCGATATTGGTTTGGGCCGCCGCGAACTGCTGTTGCAACGCGGCGCGCTGTTGTTCGGTGGCTTGCAGTCGTTGCTGGGACGATTGCAGTTCCTGCTCGCGTTCGCCGGCCGTGGCGCGGGTGGTGGCCAGCTCTCCCAGCAACAGCGCGCGGCGCTTTTGTTCGTCGTCCAACGCCAGCTTCATGACGGCGGCGAGGTCGCGCCCGCTGTCCACCTGGTTCGTTGCAATCGTCGCCGTGATGGGCTGGGCTTTGCCCTCCTCGGCCACCTTGTTGATATCCACCGTCGAAAATACCAGCAGACTGACCAGCAGAAAGTCGCAGATGACGATGAGAATACTGCGATTCATAGCGGCGCGCGGGAGAAGTAGGGTTCGGCTTCGGCGGCGAGCAGCAAATTGCGGCGAATCCGACGAAGGTGAACGACCTTGAAAAGCACAACGAACATGATGCCGAACGAAGTGGACGAATAGGCCGCCATCAAACTCGGCTGCTTGAACACGCCGAGCGACACCAGAATCAAAGAAATGATCGTGCCGAGAAACCCGAGATAGAGTCCGGCATCGAACAGGTGGTCTTCGTTTTCCAGCAACTTGAGTTTCAGGCTCGGCGAAGCTTGCTGCCGGCGAATTTCCGCCAGCTTTACCAGCGATGCCACATAGAGCAGCGCCTGCAGCACAAAAAACAACAACATGGTCAGGAAGGTTATTTGGTTCATAATAGTTGTGGGCGCGCCAGCGCTTACCGCCGGACTGTTCCCGCCCATCGTGGGCAGGCGCAATCGAAAGGAGAATTCCACTTTCTGGCTGCCCTGGGCGAGAAACGGCTCGCTCAGGAGCAACACCACGACCAAGAAACCTAGCGCAAATAACATCTCGCGGACAACGTGAAACCCGCGCACCTCGAGCGGTTTCTCCAGCGTCGTCACCCACCGTACAAAATGGAAGGCCGCGGCCAGCAAGAATCCGCCGACGAAATACAACAGCCACTTCACTGCCAGCGCCAACCCCGGCGCTTTCCGCGAGTAATCTACCGCAAAAGTGGAAATTGTTCCGGACGATGTCAACGCCGTGACGTGCTCGCAAAAACTGGAGTTACACAAGCGCCGGTTGCGTTGCAAGAGTTCATTCACGCCGCCCGTGCCGGAAGCCAGGCTGGCCCGCAGGTCGCCCAATCCGGTCTCGCCAAAAGTCGTGAGATACTTCACCACTCCCGCCGCATTGCCGGTCAGGCAGACGGCGGAATAAATCACCGGCACACTTTCACCTCGGCGCACAAGATTGGACAACCCCCGCAACGTCTCCGGGTCGTTGATTGGCTCGACCAAATTCGCGAGCTGACCCCAATTGAATCGCTGGCCCAGCGACATCAGATCCATCAACACCTCCTCCAACGGTTGCGGATTCCCGGCCTGATTGGCTTCCGTCGTCAATTCCAGCACCACGTTGCTCAAACCACTTGAGAGATGACCGGCTTCCGTCAACAGTCCGCAAATCGAAATAGCCGCGTCGAGCGCCTGGCCCGAAGTTGAAGCGGACGACGGGAAAAGCACAGTGTTGGTCCGGGAACGGAAATGCATCAGTGCCCGCGCCAACGGGCTGGTTGAGGCCGACAACAATTCCAGCGCTTTCGTCCGGTGATCCGAAAGCACGATGAATTCAGTGAAGGGTTCCGGTTTCCATACCAACTGGCTGGGATTGGATTCCGAAGTGCCACGACTGGTCTGAAGCAAGTCCCCTAGGCCGCCCTGCTCGGTGCTGCCGGAAATCACCAGCTTGGGTTGTCGGGTTGCGAGCGAAAACACCGCCTCACTTAACTTGCCCGCATCGGCCACTCCGGCGGCGCCGGCGGCCGCCAGGAAAAGTTGGGCGGCCCCCAGTTGTTGGCGGTTCACGAGTGCCAAGCCGGCGGCGGTCAAAGATGGAGTGCCCCGGCCGGCCGTTTGTAGAACGATGGCGTCCACGGCCCGCAGATGCGCTGGCACTTGCAAGCCGCAGAAAACCATTCCCAAACCGAGCAGGATGCAAACCAGAAAACTGATCCAGCGAATCATAGCAATTCCGTCTGAGTGCAATGCAACTCGGCGCCAGTTTCCGTCAGCCTTCGGCCAAAAGCAACCTTGCGACTGTCTTCTTTGAGGTTCATTTCCGTGGAATATAATTCATTGCTCACAGCACTTTTGATCCGCAACCCAAGATTGAAAGCGCAAAGACGTTCGCCTTTTTAGCACGGAGCGTTTATTAAAAGTTCATTATGAGTCCGCAATTTCACGATCACTTTTCCGGCGTGGCAAATCGTTACGCCGATTTCCGCCCGAATTATCCGGCGACGTTGTTCGATTACCTGGCCACGCTCGTGCCGCACAGCTCCGTCGTCTGGGATTGCGCCGCCGGCAACGGCCAGGCAACGCTCGATCTGGCTACGCGCTTTCGCCAAGTCATCGCAACCGATGCCAGCCGAGAACAGATTGCATCGGCGATGCCACATCCCAAAATCGAGTATCGCGTTGCCCCCGCCGAGCAAAGCGGATTGCCGGACCAATCCGTCGCGCTGATCACGGTGGCGCAGGCGCTGCACTGGTTTGATTTCGACCGTT
>JANYBF010000619.1 GCA_025360895.1 Verrucomicrobiota bacterium | reverse complement strand
ATGAAGGCGGTGCTGCCGGATGGGCGCGAACAGATTTTCCTGCGCATCCCGGACTGGGATTTCGCGTGGCAGGAACAATACAGTTTCAAGGAGCGCATTCGCTTACCCAAAGGCACGCGGCTGGAAACTGAACTCAGCTACGACAACTCCGCCACCAACCCGCGCAATCCTATTTCGCCGCCCGTGCGGGTGAAATGGGGACCATCTTCAACCGACGAGATGGGCAGCGTCACCATGCACGTCGTCCCCGTCCGGGAGGCAGACGTGGAAGTATTGCGTGACGCCTTGCGAAAGCATTCCACCGACTTGGTGATTGACCGGGCGCTGCAAGGTCCGAAACACGGGGGGATGGTGAAAAAGCTCATCGAACGCTTCGACAAGGACGGCAACGGTAAAATAGATGACGCCGAACGCGACGAACTGCGAAGTTTCGTCCGCGCGAGCGGTTGGGTGCCGGGCCACTTGAACAACAGTTTTTAGTTAACGCTCGCAACGTAGTTGAATCAAAGCAAAGGCACAGCGGCAAAACTACACTCAAAATCACCCAGCCTGACTAACCGCAGAGGGCACAAAGGTTCTCGCCAAGGCCACAAAGAAAGCCCGTCTCTGCGTTCCTCTGCGCCAACCTTCGCGCCCTCTGCGTTAATTGCCCTTTCAAGGATGAGCAAATCCACTCCGTAATCCGGGCAGTGGGTTCACTTGCCCGATCCCGGAGACTTCGTTTCCCGGCAGAGTTCGGCCAAGGCGGTATGTAACAGCCGGGCCGTGTCCGGCCCGCAGGAATTGACCTCACCGTAAACGCCTTTGGAGCCGTAGAGATACGGTGGCTTTTCATCCCATTCACTCTTGGGAATGATGTAGCCCAGTTCGTCGTTGGCCAGGCCGAAGACAAACTTCGGGCGTCCCGGCATGAGTTCGCGCAGGGCCGGCACTTCGACCGGTTCGATGTCAAAATCACCGCCCGGCGCGCGTTCGATTCCGCCGTTGATAATCTCGGGGTAAATCTCACCTGGAACACACGCAATGCTGGCCTCGCCCAGCGTTACCAGCGCGACCTCCGTACGCATCTTTTTCCAGTGGACGTGGCCACGGTCAATCAAACCAAGATACGCGGCGGCTAGGAACAACTTGTTATCAATCGGTATCTGTAGCGTCCGCGCGCGGATGCCGATGGGCGCAATGTCGGTGGCGGCGGCGTTCGTGGCCGCGAGCAAGGGCAGAATCCGCGCGGCGAGCTGGTGGCCGACGGCCCGGGATTTCTCGTGCGAAGGTTCCTTGAACTCCTGCTGCAAGTACGGATCACGCACTGTCACGCTCGGATGCGTGGTCATGAGCCCGCCGACGGCGCCGTTGACGTACAGATGGATGCCGCCCACGCCAGCAGCCAGGACCCGGCCTTCGTGAGTGACGCCATGCTCCAATGCATCGCGGAGGAAGCCGCAGAAGTCGGCGGTGATTTCAGTGTTCTTGCTCCACGGCGTTTCCGGGTGGTTGGCCCAACCCACGATGCTGCCTAACGTGGCCCCGTTCGTGACGCTCGTGAAGTGCAGCACGCGAATGTCCGGATCGAACACGATCGGTTTGCGGGTGTCCGCCACGAGCCCATCCGTGGGTGTGGCGATTTCATGAAACGCCACGCGGGCCGGCTGTAACGCCGCGACCGCCTCGCCTAGTGCCTGGGTGGCGGCGGCAATGACCTGCTGGCGGTAGCGTGGGTCCACGCCGGTGTGCAGGACATCTGCGCCCCACAACCCCATCAAATCGGGGGTGGAATGGTTATGGGTCGAGCAGACCGTGGTGTAATCGAGCTTCCACTCCGGGGCGCAGCCGCGGCGCACCGCTACCGCGTCATCGTGGAAAAAGCCAATGGCGTCCAGCGCGACCACTCCGAATCGCGTATAACCATCGTCCACCACGCAGGCAATGGCCCAAATGTCGTCATGAATGGCCGTGGCGGCGCGGTGGTGACTGAACCCCGCGACCCAGACTGGCCGCTTGGGGTCGGAGAGATTCGGATTGATTTTGATCCGGGCAAAGCCAACCCGCAGCGGTTTCGGCGCGGCCCGCGATTTCGCGGCCTCAATCTTCAAGTCGAGCGCGTAGCCCGGCGTCCGGTCGCGAAACGCATAAACCCCACGGGCGACCAGCCCGATAACCACCATCACAAGCAAGACCGCACCCCAACGAACGATCCTGAACAAAAGCTTTTTCATAGCGATTCGGTAATTCTTTTGGCTCCCCCAAGCCTCCGCAGGGATCGCTGGATTCTGACGGGCGTCGGGGAAGCTGTCAAAGCTTCGTCAGCGCCCGGTGCGATAATCGCTTCCGAAAAGCGGCAGAGGGTTGCCGCAGTTCAAGCCGACCGGACCTACGACCCGCTGACGGTTACTTACGTTGTCACCCGCGAGCAAAAGCATAAATCAGCAAAAGCTCCCTTGACCATTCTCCAAGAATCGCTTACTGGTTTGGCAAATCCCGGTAGAAAACCAGTGAAACAAAATCAGTGAATGCAACAAATCATAGGTTCCTTATGAAGACTCAGACCAAACTCACCCGCGTTCAACTTCCACCTATCCGAAAGTCATCATGTTCGATTTTCAGCAGCCTCACCGCCCTGGCGGCTGGATTGGCGTTGCTCAGCGGACAAACCAATGCCAACTCCCAAGCCATCAACTTCGACACTGGAACGTTAGCCGGCTTTACCGAGTTTAATTTTAATCCAGCCCTTGTTACCACCTCCTTCCCGGCCAATGGGAGTAATGGCAAGGCACTGCGAATTATCGCCAATCCAATTCCTGGTGCGGCGCCGGCAGCGGAGTCAATCCAAACGAGCACGGTTTACACCAACTTTTATATCGCATTGGATGTGGTTAACTGGGCCGTTAAGGATCAAGCGGTGGTCCTGCTCGGGCGTTGGAATGGGGGTCTGGGTGACGGAAATGGTATGATTCTCAATTATGACGTCGCTCAGGCTGGGGATACGGCAGGGGACCGCAAGGGGGGACAGTTGCAGATCAACACCATTACCCCCGGTTTTGATGCCAAAACCCTTGCGGCGGCAGATATCACTTTCGAGCTGGGACATTCTTACCGCCTCATATTGCAGGCTGTCGGATCGACCTACACGGGACAGGCCTACGATCTGAATGACTTGACCAAGCCGTTAGTCACATTCTCCGCCGATGACGCAGCGCCCCCCGCTGTTGCGACGTTCACGAGCGGCCGCTGCGGTTTCCTTTCGTTCAGCCGTGATGGCACCGCTGGTAGCACGGATGTCACGATTGACAACTATTACGCCGCCGCCTCGGATCCGAACACACCCATTGCCCCAGTCATCCATGATTCTCTTTTTACGGATAGTGGCACGGGGGTACCGCAGGTCACCAGCCGCACACCGGCGAAACGGTTCAGCAACTTCCAGCCGACGACGATCGGCAGCATCGGTTTCACAGCGCAGACGTTTACGGCGGACCTCATCAAGAACAGCGGCACCAAGCTTTATCTCAACAATGCGCTTTTCGCGACCCCCGGCGCCGGGCTTTCCCCTTCCGCTGATGCGGCGACGATCGCATACACCACGACCATTCCGCTGGTCGCCAACACCGTTTACAGCGCTCGCATCGAGGTGGAGACCGTGCCGGGCTTGAAGGGAACCAACACGTTCTGGTTCGACACGTTTTCAGATGCCTATTTCAAAACTTCTCCTGTGAAGACCGTGGAGGCGGAAGACTACAACTACTCCGATACCGGGGGCACTCCGAGTGGTCTTTGGATCAGTGCCAGTCCCATTCCGGTTTCCGGTGCCGACTCAACCACCGCTCCGATTAACCAACTGCCCGCAGGATATTTTGATGGGCTTGGTAACTTTGCGGGAGTGCAGGAGATTGATTACTCCAAGCCCGGCGGCACCTACCACGCGGAGGATGCCGAATACCGCACTCAGGACCTAGTCCAGATCACACAAGGCTCTTATACGACTCTAGCGCGTGATGAGGCGGGCGACATTGTGGACTTTCAAAGTAATTTGCCTCCTCAACGCATCAACGACACGCAGCGATCGCAGTACCTCGCCGCCGGTACCGGTGGGGTGTTGGAGTATCAAGTGCGGCTGACTTCCCCCGGAGATTGGATGAACTACACGCGCAGTTTCACAGCCACGAACTACAATGTCTATCTGCGCTGCGCCAGCTTTGGTGCGACGACAGTGTATCTGGATCAAGTGACCAGTAATCCCACGGTAACCAACCAGGCCACGGTGCGCTTGGGCTCGTTTAACGTGGCCAATAACATCATGCGGCTCAACTATCGGTATCAGCCGTTGATGGCGGGTTCCCTCCCGGCCGTGGTCAGCCTCTCGGGTACGAACACGCTTCGGTTGACGATGGGTGGTACGCCCAGCAAAGACGATCGTTTGATCGTCATGGATTATCTGCTGTTTGTCCCGACCAGCCAGAGTCCGACGTACTTTGATGATTTCAATGACGGCAATGACACGTCGCCCCCGCCGGCGTGGATTCATTACGATCCACTTGGTACGGCCGGCCTGCCTGCGGCCAGTTACACGTTCCCCAATGGCAACAGTTACCGGATCGTTGCCCCGGCCCCGCCGGTGCCCGATGCTGGGCCCGCGCGGGCCGCGAGTGTCCGGCCGGACACCTACAGTGACTTTTATGTGTCAGTTGACGTGCTCAATTGGGATGATACCGGCCGGCAAGCCTTCGGGATCATTGCTCGTGGTGCTGACTTCGGGCTTGGAACGACGACCGGCTATTTGTTCTCCTGGGAAGTGGGAAGTGGTACGCTTCCTAACCCAGACGGTGGGGGCACGGATATTTCCAAGATCGAAAACGAGGCGGCGAATGGTGTAACCTATCCGCCAGAACAGAGTCGTAGCATCCATCTGGTGAAAGGCCGAAAGTATCGCATGACGTTCCTGGGGCAAGGCGCCGATTTCACCGGGAAGATTTACGACATCACGGATACTCCGAATCCTTCCGAACCACTGCTCACCACCCTCGGTTCGGACGCCTCATACGCCGCCGGCCAGGTTGGACTGCTGGTCGCAAGCCAGGCCGCCGACGCGAGTTCTCCCACGGTTACGGGTGACGCAACCTTTGATAACTTCCTTGTCACCACCGCCGAGCCCCGGCTCACAGTAAGCGTCTCGGGCGGCATCGCGACGCTTTCTTGGCCGCTGATTCCGTTCGCACTCCAATCCTCACCGAGCCTCAGTTCGCCGGTTTGGACGACCGTTACGAGCGGAGTTACCCAAGCAGGCAATCAACAGGTTTATACGGTGCCGGCCAACGGCACTGTGTTCTATCGGTTGGTTTATCCGTAATCTGAACTCACGGTTGTTTGAATTGCGCAGCCTGACTCTTTGGGGTCAGGCTGCGTGCTTTTATCAGGGCTTCTTCTAGCAACTGTCGTCCAAGACACGTTAGTGGTAATGGTGGCATCAATGGACGGGTAACTGGCTCGGGGTGGTTTCTCTATCGCCAAGGCTCTGCCTGCGAGTTCGAGGTTCAAGAGGAGTTTTGTGACGCCTAACAGGATCCTTTCACGTTGCGGCATTTTGGTTTGCTGCGAATTAGCAGTCGGGCTATTTTCCTCGATGAGTCAAACTCCGGTTGTAAGCTCCAAATGACAAAAAAAGTTTTGCCAATGGTCAGTCGCCAACTCTATCGCGCGGGGGTGCTGGGATTGGTGGGGGCGCTCATGGGTCAGCGCGGAATTAGCGCCGATCAGCCCAAGGTTAATTTTGCGCGGGACATTCAACCGATCTTCATCAAGCGGTGCTACGAATGTCACGGGCCGGATAAACAAAAAAGCGATCTGCGGCTGGACCAAAAACCGGATGCGGCGCGCGGCGGTAAGTCGGAAAAGCCATTTTGGGTGGCTGGTAAAAGCGCGGCGAGCCAGCTCATTGAACGCGTGACCCTCGTGGAGGCGGACGATCAAATGCCGCCCAAAGGCGAGCGGCTGACGGCGGAGCAGGTCCGTTTGTTGCGCGCGTGGATTGATCAGGGCGCCGCTTGGCCGGACGAACAAAAGCACTGGGCGTTCAGCCAACCACTCCGCCCGGAGTTACCCGTCGTCAAAAACAAGCCGTGGCCCCGCAACGAAATTGACGCCTTCATCCTCGCCCGGTTGGAGCGGGAAAAACTATCGCCTTCACCCGAAGCAGACCGGGCCACCTTGATCCGGCGCTTGAGTCTTGATCTCACTGGCCTGCCACCGACCATCGCAGAAGTGGACGCGTTCCTGAACGACCGTAGCCCGCAGGCGTACGAAAAAGTCGTTGATCGGTTGCTTGCCTCAAACCATTACGGCGAAAACTTCGCCCGCGGTTGGCTGGACCTGGCGCGTTATGCCGATTCCAACGGCTACCAGGTGGATCTGGCGCGTTCGATGTGGCCGTACCGGGAGTGGGTGATTAACGCCTTCAACCAGAACATGCCGTTCGACGAGTTCACCATCGAGCAACTCGCGGGCGATCTGTTGCCGAACGCCACGTTGGAGCAGAAGATTGCCACCGGCTTTCATCGCAACACCAAGATCAACGACGAAGGCGGCGGCGACGAAGAGGAATACCGCACCAAGGCGGTGAAGGACCGGGTCGCCACCACCGGCACCACCTGGCTGGGCCTGACGGTGATGTGCGCCGAATGTCACACCCACAAGTACGACCCGATTTCCCAGGAGGATTATTATCGGCTGTACGCCTTGTTCAACACCACCGCTGAC
>JANYBF010000602.1 GCA_025360895.1 Verrucomicrobiota bacterium | reverse complement strand
CTCGCGCCGGCGGAAACCGATGGCTTTGAGAATCGCCAGTTCGCGGAAACGTTCGCGGATGGCCATGCTCATCGTGCTGGCGGTCACGAGCAACAACGTGAAGACCACCGCGCTGGAAATCAGCGTCACCAGCAGCTTGATGTTGCCCCACATCGAAATGAAGCCGAGTTGAAAAGCCCGCTCCGTTTCCGCGCGCACCTCGGCCGCAGTGTTCTCGAAGGCTTTATTGATGGCGGCCAGCACGCGGGGCATTTCCTCGGCGGATTGTACTTTGAGCCACCACATGCCGACCAGGCCGGGGAGGCCGCTGGCTTCGTCGAGATAATCCTGGCGAAACAAGAGGTTGCGATCGTCCGGCGTGCCGGTATAGATGCCGACGATTTTGAACTCCATCGTCACCGGATAGACGGTGCTTTCCAAAGCAATCTTGTCACCGACGTTGAGTTTGAATTTGTCCGCCGACATCTTGCCAATGACACACGCGGTCCGTTCGGCCTCAAACGCGTCATAGCTCTCGGCGGGCATCTTCGCTTCGCCGAAGACCGAACGCAGTTCCTTTGGGTCCATGGCGAACTGCGCGAAAGTCATGCTCTCCTCGTTTTTGTATTTGCCGCCGAACCAGGTGAACGGGGTCACGGCCACCACGCCCGGAATCCGGGCGATGATGGGGCGTTGGCGGGCGGGCAGGAGGTTGGCGATGGAAATTTTGTTGCGCACGGCCACCCGCAATTCCGCGCCGGCGCCTTCCGCCGGCAGCGTGAGTTCGCGCAAGGCCACCAGCAAGGTTACGAGCAGGAACAGGCTGACGGCCACGCTCAAGACCGAAAGCGTCGCGCGCCGTTTGTTGCGCAGGGCGTTCTTGAGAATGAAAGTTGGAAGCGTCACACGCGATTTTTTAACCACGAATGGACACAGATAAACCTGAATTCAACATAAAGTCGCACCTGAAAAATTCGTGTTCCTTGGTGTCCATTCCAGGTTAGTTTGTTAACTCCCCTTTTTCGAGATGAATGCTGCGCGAACCGAACGCCGCCGCCTTGGGATCATGCGTGACCATGATGACTGTCTTGCCCGCGTCCTGGCTCAACGACTGCAACACTTTCAACACATCCTGCGCCGACTGCGAATCGAGATTGCCTGTGGGTTCGTCCGCGACGACGAGCGCGGGATCGGTCACAAGCGCGCGGGCGATGGCCACGCGCTGTTCCTGGCCGCCGGACAATTGTCGCGGCAGATGCTTGGCACGATCCGCCAGGCCAACGAGGTCGAGCGCGATCTCGACTTGTTTGCGGCGGGCGGTGCGATTGAGTTTGGTGAGCAATAAAGGAAGCTCAACATTTTCAAACGCCGTCAGCACCGGGATCAAATTGAACGTCTGGAACACGAAACCGACGTTTTGATTGCGCCAGTCCGCGAGCTGCGATTCGTTGAGTTTTGCCACGTCAATGCCCTGCACCTGACATTCGCCACTGGTGGGCCGGTCAATGCCCGCGATGATGTGCAGCAAGGTGGACTTGCCCGAACCCGACGGCCCCATGAGCGCAAGAAATTCGCGGGCGGCAATGGTGAGCGAGATGTTATTCAGCGCCGTGACCTGGATTTCGCCCTGGGCATAAAGCTTGGTCAGATTGCGGATGGTGACAATGTTGTCGTTGGCCGTCATAAAGTGCCCTAGCATTGTGCGAAGCCAGCCGAAAAGCAAATCCTCGATCATGCCGGAAGCGCTGGCTTTCGACTTGGCGCGTGGTTGTCTCGTCACCTGATGGATCCGAAATTCCGGTTGCCCTTTAATCGGTCGCGGTATAGAAACAGGAGCATCAGAAATGTAAGCCGTCTGCTTGAGGCAGATCAATTTTCAAAACTATGAACCCCAAAAGTCTGTTCAAACCCTGAATCCAAACTTAGCATGAAAATAAAACTCACATTCATCCTCGGACTCCTGACCTCGGCCTTCTGCTTTTCCGCCTGCGCCCAAGGCACGGCGTTCACCTATCAAGGCCAGCTCAACGCAGGCGCGTTACCCGCCGATGGCACTTATGATCTGACCTTCGCCCTGTTCAATGGGAACAGCGGCGCGGGCCAGGTCGGCAGCACCCTAGCCAGCGCCGCCACGGCCGTCAGCAACGGGCTGTTCACGGTGACGTTGGATTTTGGCGCGAACTTTCCCGGCGCGGATCGTTGGCTGGAAATCGCCGTGCGCACGAATGGGGGCGGTGCCTTTACCACCCTCAGTCCGCGTCAGAAAATCACCCCTACTCCCTATGCGACCACGGCCAGCAACCTGAGCGGCCAGTTGTCTGGCGCCCAGATTGCCGATGGCACCGTCACGGCCGCCAAAGTGGACAGCACTCAGGTGCAACTGCGCGTCAACGGGACGGCTCCGGCCGGGCAATTCATTACAGGCATTGCGGCGAATGGCGGCGTCAGCGTCAGCGCAGATTCCACGGATTGGAAATTGAACGGTAACAATGTTGCCCCCGGTCAGTTCCTTGGCAGTACGAACAACCAGCCGCTCGAAATCAGAGTCAACAATGTCCGCGCCCTCCGCCTCGAACCGGATCCCCGCATCGGTAATGACGCGGCCAACCTCGTTGGCGGCCATCCCGCGAACCAGATCGAACTGCCCGATTCGGGCGGCAGCGTCATTGTGGGCGGTGGCTACGCGGGGGGTGGAAACATCATCCGCTCCAACTCCAGCGGCGTGTTCATCGGCGCCGGTTCGGTCAACGTGGTCGGCCCCAATGCAAACGACGTGGTGATCGCGGGCGGCAACGGCAATCAGGCAAAATCTTTTGCGGCGGCAATTGGCGGTGGATATGGGAACAACATTTCGACCAACGCCCCGTATGCTGTGATCGCGGGGGGCAACCAGAATAATGCCCGGAGCGGCGGCGCGACCATTGGGGGTGGCTTTCTGAATGTCATCGAAACCAACGCCGTCTATGCCGTGATCGCGGGGGGCGGCGACAATGTCGCGAAGAGTTACGGCGCAACCATCGGCGGAGGAATTCAGAACCAGCTCGGAACGAATTCCGCCTTCTCGGTGATCGCGGGCGGCAACGCAAACACGCTCGAAAGCCAGACCGCCACGATTGGCGGCGGCGTGGGCAATACCAATACTGGCTATGCGGGGACTGTGGCGGGCGGATTCTTCAACACGGCGGCCAACAATGGGGCCGCTGTCGGTGGCGGCGGACAGAACATAGCGTCCGGCTTCAACGCGGTCGTCGCCGGTGGGAACAACAATATCGCCGCAGTGGAGAACGCCGCCGTGGGTGGGGGTCTTCAAAATACCAACCGCGGCTACGCGGCCAGTATTGGGGGTGGGGTTTGGAACCAGGCCACCAACAGTTTTGCCACCGTGCCCGGCGGGGTGTTGAACCTCGCGGGCGGCAGCCAAAGTTTCGCCGCCGGCAGCTATGCCAAAGCCTTGCACGCCGGTGCCTTCGTGTGGAGCGACGCGACGGGGACTGATTTTCCATCCGTCGCGAACAATGAATTTGCCGTGCGCGCCAGCGGGGGCGTACGCTTTGTGACCACCGGTGCGGGCATTACGCTCAACAGTCAGCCGGTGCTTACCGCCGGTTCGACCAACGCGCTCACCCTCAACAATCCCGCCAACGCCATCAGCGGCACCTTCACCGGCAACGGGGCGGGGTTGACCAACCTCGATGCCTGGCGGCTCGGCGGTAACGCCGGCACCACGGCGGGGGTGAACTACCTCGGCACCACGGATAATCAGCCGCTGGAACTCAGTGTCAATGGCATGCGGGGCCTGCGTCTGGAACCCAGCGGTGGCTACGTCAATGTCATTGGCGGCTTCGGCAATGCCGTCGGCTTTGGCGTCATCGGCGCCGTCGTGGCGGGCGGCGTCAGCAATACCGTTACCGGCTCCCGGGCATTCATCGGCGGTGGCTCGGACAATCTTGTGATTGCGGGTTCGCATCAGGTGCTGGCCGGCGGGCAGCATAATCAGGTGAGCGGATTTTATTCTTCCATCGGCGGCGGGCAGGATAATGTCGCGGACGAACAATGGAATGTAATCGGCGGCGGCAAGGCAAATATCACGACCAATGCGTTTAGCATGACCATTGCCGGGGGCAGCCAGAGCCGGATATCGTCCTCCCATTACGGAGCGATCGGCGGTGGCTGGGTTAACCGAATTCTCAGTGGTGCGACTGGTTCCGTGATTGGCGGTGGTCAACTCAACCTCATAGACGGTGCCATGGATGCAACGATCTCCGGTGGTTACGGTAACTCCGCTTTGGGTAATGGAACGACGGTGAGTGGCGGTACCAACAATCTGGCCAGCGCCAGTTTCAGCACCGTGCCCGGCGGACGAGAAAACTCCGCGACGGCGGATTACGCTTTTGCCGCCGGCCGTCGCGCCAAGGCGAATCATCAGGGCGCATTTGTCTGGGCCGACTCACAGAACGCAGACTTTGCTTCGACCGCGACCAACCAGTTCGCCGTTCGCGCGCAAAACGGCGTGGTCATTCAGGCCGCCCCCAACGGCACGGCGCTGGAACTCCGCACGGGCGGCGCCATCAAAGTCACGGGCGCGGGCCTCGGCACCGGCACGCCGGTCTTCATCCATCGTGCGGTGGCCGCGACCATCTCGGGCAACACCACCACCATTGATCACCCGCTGAGCAACAACGACCCGAACGCGATCCTGATCGTCACCCCCAACTGGAATCCCGCCGGCGGAGCCGGAGTTTACAACCCGAACCCGATTGGTGTCTATTACACCGGAACTCGATGGACTATCTTCAACCAAAATCTGGTCGGCATGGTCACAAATTCCGCCTACAATGTCCTCGTCGTCAAACCTTGAACTCCACCTTCGGGACCACCGTGATAAACCGAAACCGATATGAAAACTAAACTCGCACTGCTCCTCTGCCTTCTACCTTCCGTCTTCTGCCTTCCCGCCTTCGCCCAATACGCGATTGACTGGCACACGATTGACGGTGGCGGTGGCACGAGCACGGGTGGCGTTTATTCCGTCAGCGGCACCATCGGCCAACCGGACGCGAGCGGGCCGATGACGAATGGCCAGTATTCCGTCACCGGCGGCTTCTGGGCCTTGCCCACCGCAGTACAGGTGACCAACGCGCCCACACTGACGATTGCTCCCGCCGGGGCAGGGCAGGCGACCATCTCGTGGACGCCGGCCACATCGGGCTTTGTGTTGCAGGAAACCTGGGTGCTATCGCCCGCGAACTGGACGAACTCTCTAAGCGGGGCGACTAATCCCATCGTCGTGCCCGCAACGTTGCCGTCGAAGTTTTATCGGCTGTTTAAACCGTGAGCGCGCCACTTTCGTGATTGCCGCTCCCAACTTTCGGCCAACGATCCTTGCTCGCGTTGCGAATGTCATGGTTTCGCAACTGCTTCTGATTATGCGTTCAGCCCACGCCACCTTGAATGGCCTCCGACTCCCCCACTGGCTGCGGCAAAGACTGACCTTCGGCTGCTGGCTAGTCGTCCTGGCGGTCGCAACAACTCAACGAATTACCGCCGGGGAAAAATATTTCACCGCGACCAATCTTTGGAAATTTCGCATTGATGGCGGCAGCCGGTCGTCGCCGGCCTTGGGGCCCGAGGGCACGATTTACCTTGGCACCTGGGCAGGGGATTTGATCGCCCTCAACCCGGAAGGCACCGAACGCTGGCGGTTTTCGATGCGATACGAGATTGTTTCTTCCCCGGCCATTGGTACAACGGGCACGGTGTATGTGGGATGTCGGGATCGTCGGCTTTATGCGGTGGACAATAATGGCCGGAAAGAGTGGGCCTTTAAAACCGGTGGATGGGTGGATGCTTCCGTGGCGATTGGCACGAATGGCACGATCTATTTTGGATCGTGGGACAAAAAGCTTTATGCCCTAAATCCCGACGGTTCAAAGCAATGGGAATTTATCACGGGCGGACCGGTGGTTTCGTCCGCCGCGATTGACGCCCAGGGGGTGATTTATTTCGGCTCGCATGACCGGAAGTTTTACGCTTTGAATCCCGATGGCTCGAAGCGTTGGGACTATCCCACGGAGGGTGCCATAACTTGCTCGCCGGCGGTGGGTGCGGGTGGCGAATTATACTTTACCTCCGTGGATGGGATGTTCCACGCGGTGAACCCGGACGGCACGCGCCGCTGGGAATTGCGGACCGGCGGCATCACGGCTTCCTCGCCGGTGCTGGGGATGGATGGAACAATTTTCGTGTCCGTGAACCAGACCCATTGCGCGATCACGCCGGACGGAAAGTTCAAATGGCAACGGCCCCTGTGGAATGACTGGCAATGCCCCGGCGGGAATGTTCCGCCGGAATTTTTCGGGGAAACGGCCGCCGCCGTCCTGGCGAATGGTCAGGTGGTTTTTACCGGTGGCGACGCTTATGTGATGGCGGTGCCAGGTGATAATGGGAAACTGGAGTGGGTCTGGAATTATTTTTTGCCCGGGCCAAGCTACTCGTCGCCGCTGGTCGCGACCAACGGCACTATCTACGTGCTGAGCACCAGTTTGGATTTTTTTGCGCTCCAGCGGGATGTTCCCCTCGCCGCAACGCCCTGGCCGATGTTCCGGGGTAATCCCCAGCATACCGGACGGGTCAATTCGAAGTGAAGTCGCCGCGATGGCCGGCGCGGTTAGCCCGGAGATTTCCCAAACTTCGTAGCCGCCGACGTGCGGAGGTGGATGGAGCATGTTGCAAAAAGTCCG
>JANYBF010000574.1 GCA_025360895.1 Verrucomicrobiota bacterium | reverse complement strand
TCCCGGCTGAAGCTTTACGAGTCGGGCAAACCTTATCGGTCGAGAAACTGAATCGCCGTCGAATGATTAAGTTCACCCAAATCCTCGAGCGCGTGCAGCGGGGCGATGCGAAAGCCACCGATGAATTGCTTCCGCTGGTGTATCAGGAGTTGCGCCGCATCGCGGAGCATAAGATGACGGCGGAACCACCGGGGCACACGTTGCAACCCACCGCGCTCGTGCATGAGGCGTGGCTGCGGCTGGTGGGCGGCGACGGTGAGGCGCAGTTTCAGAATCGCGCGCACTTTTTCGGCGCTGCGGCCGAGGCCATGCGCCGCATCCTCATTGACAAGGCTCGGCGCAAGAAGGCTCTCCGTCACGGTGGTGGTCAGCAACGGGTGGACATCGAGGACGTTGACATCGCCGCTGGCGTGGAGGACGACGAACTATTCGCCGTTCACGAAGCGCTCGACAAATTCGCCGCGCAGGACAAGGAGAAAGCCGAGTTGGTGAAGCTCCGTTACTTCATCGGCATGACCATCAAGGAAGCCGCGTCCGTCTTGGGAGTTTCCGAACCCACCGCCAAGCGCTGGTGGGCCTACAGCCGGGCGTGGTTGTTCCAGGAAATCAAATCCTCCTCGTAGCAGCCGACGTAAGGAGGCTCTGACAGCTCGGTTGGGTTGAAGGTTGAAAGTTGAGCGAAAGAAGTTAGAGCCTGCTTACGTCGGCTGCGACAAAGATTTCGCGGCGACGACTACTGAATCTCCGTCAAATCAAACTCCAGTCCCGCCAGCACCAGCGAGGTGAGTTTGCCTTTGATCTCCGCGGCGCAATGGAGTTCGTAGCGGCCTTGCTTGAGCGTGAGGATTTCAAGGGATTTGTTGGCCGGATCGCCAATCCAGTATTCCTTCACGCCGAACCGGGCATAGAGTTCCTTCTTGTCGTAACGGTCACGGCGCACGCTGGAAGGCGAGATGAGTTCGATCAGCAAGTCAGGCGCACCGAAGATCCCGCGCGGTTGGAGGATACTAAGGTTCGCAGTGGCGATGAAGATCAAATCGGGCTGGACGGTGTTTCCCGAATCCAGGACCACGTCGAACGGAGCAATGAAAGTGCGGCCCAGCTTCCGCTGCTTCACGAACGGGGTTAGGAGAAGGTTGAGCTCGTTGAGCCAACTCTGATGCCACATGTCCGGTGAAGGCGCCATAAGAAGATTCCCATCAATAATCTCGTAACGCTGGTCGTCGTCGAGGCGGTAGTATTCCTCGTAGGTCCAACGTTTGGCCTGTTTTTCCAGCACGGCTGCCATGACACCAAGGTAGCAAGGAGCCAGCGCAACGCCAACGAAAGTTTTCGGCCTGAATTGGGCGTGAATTCGCTTCGGCGTTCGACATTTTTTCACGGCGGCGACTGCAACAGTTTTCGTATGGCACTCATGAGCACGCTCTCGACTTCCGGGGCCACGTTGGAGGCGGGAGGCGTGGTTTCATAGCCGCCTTGTTCATAGGCGACCGCAGTCCCGATATACCACGGCGCGTAATCACCATAGGCCGCCACCGCGACGAACAAATCCGGTCGCGCCGCTTTGGCGGCCAGTTGATATTCCACGAAGGCTTCGCCCGGCAGGTGCAAAATCCGGGCCCGACCCAGGCTCAGGCAGGCAATGTCTATCTTGTGGCCAGCCTGGAAACGTCGCAGCCAGGCCAGTTTGGAAGCGTTGCCATCAATTACGAATTTCGGATCCCGGGCCTGGAGTTGGGTTTCGAGTTTTTCCCGCGACAGATATTTTGCCGGAGGCAGGACCACTGACGCAATGTTCCAGTTTACATCGCTGGCAGCAATGGGTTGGCGTTGCGTATTCTCCCAGGCGCGGCGCATGCCGTCGGCGAGCCGTCCGGCGAGTATTCCGCGATTCTCGGGCGAGCCGTCATTGTATTTGCCCGCGCCAATGTTGCCGCCGGCGCCGTTGAAATGAATGGGCAAGGCCATTGGAACCGCCAACTGCCGGAAAAAACGCGCAATGCCAG
>JANYBF010000528.1 GCA_025360895.1 Verrucomicrobiota bacterium | reverse complement strand
CATCCAAGCCCACCCGGTTCAAGGAAGCGGTCCAGCGGGCGCGGGACCTCATTGCCAACAAACACGCCGGCGTTGCCAACCGCGGGCTGCTCGCGCTCTTAGGTCAGACACCGGCATCCGCAAGTCAGCTCACTCGATTGGCGGTCAAAACCCCAGGCAAGGTTACCTTTGTGGAGTTGGATCAGATCCAGGTCATCGAGGCCGCCGGAAAATACGCTGTCGTGCATGTCGGCAAGGAGAATCATATCCTGCGCGAGACCATGAGTTCGTTGGAATCCTATCTCCCCCCGCAACGATTCTTCCGCATCAGTCGCTCGGTAATCGTCAACATTGACCAAATCCAGGAGCTTCAACCAATGTTCAAGGGCGAGAACCTGGTCGTGCTGAAGAACGGAAAGAGCTATCCCACCACGCGTCCCATTCGCGAAATCCAGCAAAAACTGGAATTCCGCTAGAGTTTGGGATTTCCATCTCGCATAGGGTTTCAAGAACTTGCTCAAACTGCGCCGTTTTTGTGTGTTCGACGCTGCCGTTGGTGATCTCCTGACGGCGACCGCAAGTGTGCAATCGACTCGGCTGGGGATCAGGTTCATTCCTGCCCACTGGCGCTTCGCACCAGAATTCCCCGGCTTCGTTCCAAATCGAAAGCCAACCCTCAGAAATCCGCACACCATGCCGTTGCAAAAGCGAATTGGAAACCTAAGTCAAAAAGCAAAAAAACAATGAAAGCAAAACATCTGTTCCTGGCAATGGCCGTGCTGCTCGCCGCCGGTGGATGGTGGTTCGGCCGGACGGCCGGGCGCACGCCGGTGTCCCACAAATCGGGCAGGGACGTCGGCTCTAATACGCCAGATGTCCGACCCAAGCCCGGCCCGATGCTCCGTCCTCCAGATCCGATTCGGAAGTTTTGGGAGTTGACGCCCGAACAACGTGTCCAGCACGCGAGACAGCCGCAGGGAGGATGAGAAATAACAGCTTAACCCGAAGATCACCAACCACTGAATGATGACTCGCTTATGAAAATACACACCTTTGAAGCGAACCCAGCGAACCGCTGCGCAGGTAGGCGCAACCAATTCGCTCTCCGATACTCTTGTCGCGCCTTTACTCTCATTGAATTGCTTGTGGTGATCGCCGTCATTGCGATTCTGACGGGACTGCTGCTGCCCGCTTTGGAGCGATCGAAAGCCAAAGCCCATAACGCAGCTTGCGTGAGCAATCTTCGGCAACTGGGGATTGCCACCCGTCTTTATGCCGAGGATAACCAGGAGCGCCTGCCGAGCGCGGAGATCCTCCCCACCCAACCAATCGATCCAAAAAATCCGTTACCGCGGATTTGCGATCGCCTGGCGCGCTACGTTGGCAGAACTGCTGGCACGAACACAAACAGTGCAACGGTCTTCAAATGCCTGGCCGATAAAAAGGGCCGATTCACCGCCGAAGGCTCGAGTTACGAATGGAATATAGACCTGAACGGGCATCGCATTGATGAAACCCGAACCGACAGCGCCTTCCTTTTATTGGAACGAGGTAACCCTTCCGCCGGCATTACGAACTTCTTCCTGACGTTTCCTCCGGGAGCGACTCCGCTCTTGCTCGATTACGACGATTTTCACCCTCGTCCACCCAAACCCGGCAAGAATGTTGTCTTTATGGACGGGCGCGTTGCACCTTTGGAAGCCACTCGCGACTAAAGGCCCAGGACGGCAGCGCCGGCCTTCTTCTGGAACAAACGGCTGTCGAGAAGCATCCACCCAGTTCCGAATCGCCGCTTCAGCTGACGCAGCGAGACCACTGGCAGGCTATGGTTCGAAACAGGCGTGGGTAGCGAATATGGGTTAGAAGAACCAGGGGCGGAGGCGGCCTGTGGTTTCGGGTCGGGCCAGTTATTGGCCTTCCTACAGGCGCTCTAATTATGCCAGCTTGAAAATGAAAAGTGGGCGATTCCTCAATGGTTTTGGGAATTGCTCCAACTATTCGGGATTATCCGGCGCTAGAAAAAATAGCCCAACTCCCGCAAGGAAACGTAATCCTTCGCCCGCTCCGGCGTGGCACGCCCGATGATGACGTGATCCAGCACGTCAATCTTGAGCAACTGCCCGGCGCGGATCAGGTCCCGCGTCACCTTGATGTCCGCCTCGCTCGGCGTCGGATCGCCGCTGGGATGATTGTGCGCCAGCACGATGCCGGCGGCGTTGGCAGCGATGGCGGATCTGAATACTTCCCGGGGATGCACGAGCAGCGTGTCAATCGTGCCGTCGGTGACCGTCTCTACGCGGATGAGTCGGCGGCGCGTATTGAGCATCAGCACTTGAAGTTGTTCCACGCCCAACAGGAGATTGCGCGCCCGCAGCAGATTTACCACAGCTTCCGGCGTGTCCAGCACCGGCGATTCGTCCTGCAACTCTTTCGCCATCTTGTGCGCCAGCGCGAAAGCCGCCACGAGCGTCACCGCTTTGTCGCGTCCGATGCCCTTCACTTTTTTCAGGTCGTCCACCGATGCCCGGGCCAACCCGTGCAGCGAACCAAATTTCGACATCAAATATTGGCCGACCTCCACGGCGTTCATACCCTTGAGCCCGGTGCGCAAGAGAATAGCAATTAACTCTGCCTGGCTCAACGCCTCCGCCCCGAGCGCCACGAGTCGCTCACGCGGACGTTCGCTGGCTGGTTGATCCTTGAGCCGCAAGCTTTGGGACATGCGCGAAAACTAAAACGAACTCTACCAAATCCCAAGCGCCAAGTTGAGACGGGTTACTGGGAATTACCCATGGCCAAATGAACGCATTTGGCGAGCCGCCTGAAACCGCAAAGGGCGAGAGAGCCCAATGCAACCAACATGACCATGCATTTTCCCCAACCACTGCGGACTGATCCATCCAAGCACCTGCGGCAGCGGTTTTGATTTCTCCGCACTTCACTGGTTTTGGAAGCTTTGCGTTGTCGTCGACCGCGCAGTGGAGACTCTACCCTGCCACCGACAATACCGATTACGCTTTCCTCGGCCCGAACTTTCAATCCCAAGTCGTACCTGAGCCAAGTTCCCTCGGGCTTTCGATTCTAGGATTGGTTTTCTGTGCTCGGAAATTCAAGCCCCGTCCGTCCGCGCCGTCTGCACTGTACCGGAGTTGACCGGCATGGATGAAGTCGGTGCAGGTAGGCCATGTAGGCCGCAACGGCTGGGTCATCAAGCCGGCATGCCGGCGATCAGGTCGTTCACGATTTTCTCCAGCCCCCGAAACCGGCCTTCCACATAAAATACGTACACCAATTGCACCAACCCGGCGGTCACGATCAAGGTAAGGCTGGTCAGGAAATACAGGCCGATGGCGTGCGGCGGGTCAGGGCGCAGAATGCACGGCAGGCCGTGATATAACACAGCGACGGTGAGCGCAAGCCCCACACCCCAAGGCGCCCAAAGCGTGAGCGCGGGGGACAAATCAGCCATGCGGAGCATGAGCAACGGGCCCAGGCCATAGGCAATCGCCGTAAACGCGTGCGTAAAAGTATGACGACGATGGAAGGTGCCGGCAAAGGACTGAGCCGCCCACGCGCCCACAAAAGCCACGCCGAGCAAGAGCAAGGTATGCGCGGCTTCGACCACGACCGTTTCGGGGACCGAGAATTTCTTGTGATAACTCACTCCTCCTTTCTGCCCCTTGCCCCAATGATGCAAGCCGTAGCCCTCCACCACCGAAGTCAGCAGGATCAGAGGCAGGAGATAGATAAAGAGGACGAACACGATGCTGCGCCCGGTGTTGGCAATTCCCTCCCAGGTGGACTCGGGGCGAATAAGCAGCAGTACAGCCTTGATCATGGCTAAATTAGTAACCGCGCCGTCCACCGCAGACAATACAATTGCACCGGCACCGCGCGGCGTCTTGCCTTCCGCAGGTCCGCCAATAGAGTGTTGGTATGAACTTATTTCGCCGATCGGACGGCTGGGGGATGGTGCTGGCGGTGTTCGTCCTCGGTGGTTGCGCAACCGCCAAGATTGACTGGGCCGGGCGCGTGGGCCACTACACCTTTGACCAGGCCGTGGTCGAACTGGGCCCGCCGGATAAAGAGGCGAAACTCTCTGACGGCGCGCGCGTGGCCGATTGGCTGACGCAGCGCGGCCGGGCCGTAATTTACGGGGCCGCAGGCGGCGCCTACGGCGGGCCGGGTTGGACCGACTATGCGCCAGTCGGAGTCGGGCCGGCCACGCCGGACTACTTCCTGCGCCTGAACTTTGACGCCGCCGGCCAGTTGACCGCGTGGAAAAAGTTCGCCCGGTGAATTTCTGTGCTTCCGCTGGCGCCAAAAGCGTGATTAACTGGCGACCGTGAATGTCGCCGACAGCATCTGGAACAAACTCACCCGCGTGGTCGTTTTTCTCTTGTTGCTCGCCGTCCTCGGCGGGATCGGCGTCTGGTATCTCCCGCTCATTCATGAAAATGCGACACTGCGCAAAGAGATTGACCAAGTGGATGAGAAATTGAAGAAGGAAATCGAGACCAAAAAACAACTCGAGACGACCATTGGCGCACTCAATGACCCCAAAACCGTTGCACGGCTCATCCGCAACCGACTCCTTTATGCCAAGCCAGGCGAATTCGTCATTCGCTTCGAGGAGCCGATAACGAATTCCGCCACGCTCCGTTAAGCTGGGACGATCCGCTAAACGCCAGTTTGAAAACCAGCCCGGTAGGGTATCAGGCTGCGTGCCCACCAGCGGTATTACCCGCAAGTTTTCCAACCGGTGCTTTGCCCGGAAATTCACCCCGCGCCCGAAACACCGATCAACGGTAGCCGCCGCCGGGAGGTAGCGATTTCAAACCAGTTCCACCACGCGCTGCAGTTCCGCGTCCGTGTTGTAGAAATGTGGGGAGAGCCGGATATAGCGCTGACCCGCACGATCTACGCGCAGCGACGTGATGATGTTGGCATCCAGAAGCTTTTGATGGAGCGGCGCGAGGTCCGGACCCGGTTTGAAAAACGTGACGATACCGCTGGCGTTCTCCAGGGCGGCGTCCGCGTTCAACACGGTGTAACTCTTCGCCTGCAACGCCGGCACGAGCCACGCGCGTTTGCGCAGAAGTTCGCGTGCGATATTGTCCACGCCTAGTTCCAGCAGGAGAGTCATGGCCGCATTCAGCCCAACCAGGCCCAGTAGGTTGTGCGTGCCCGCCTCGAATTTTTCAGCCCCGCTGCGGTACACCATCTGTTCCTGGGCCACAAAGTTCGGACATCGCACATTGTGCCAGCCATAAACCGGTGGATTGAGTCGGGCCTGGATTTCCCGGCGCACATACATGATGCCCGCGCCGCACGGACCGAGCAGCCACTTGTGCGCGTCGGCGGCGAGCAAATCCACTTGCTCCATTGTTGTCGGAAAGGCACCGAGCGTCTGGATACCGTCGAGGCAGAAAAGAATTCCCCGCTCGCGCAAGGCTTTCCCGATCGCAGCATGGTCCAGTCGAAAGCCGCTGACGAAATGACACGATGCCAGCGCAACCAACCGGGTATTTTCATCCACCTGCCCGATCACATCCCGAGGCCGGATGACGCCCAGGCCGCGAATGTTGAGCAGCCGCACTTCAATCCCCTGTTCAGCCAGCGCCATCCATGGATAAACATTCGACGGATAATCGTCGTGATAAATGAGGATATTGTCGCGTTTACGGAACTTGAGGCCGCTCGCGAAAAAACTCAGCGCCAACGACGTCGGCCCAACGAAGGCAACTTCCTCGCCCTGACAATTCAGCAGTTGGGCGGCGAGCTGGCGTCCGGCCTCCAACGCGCTCGGGAAAATCAAAGCTTCCTGGTCACCGGACGCAGCGTGCTGGGCGTAATCCGCCACGGCTTGGGCCACCCGCTGCGGCAACGGACAGTCGGCCGCGTGCGCGAGGAAGATTTTCTTTTGTACGACCGGGAATTCACTTCGGCGCAATTCCTCATTCGTCAAGATTTCAGCAATCGTCATGCACCGATGCTACGGATGCTACGGGCGGGCGTAAAGCGGCACGGCACGGAGCTGTGGGCATTTGGTAAAGCCGGTCAATTTTTTGGCCCGAGACTGAAGTCGTGCTGCGCGGTCTGTTCCTTGGTTGCAAGCAACAGGCAGTAGGTGATGCCGGGTTCAAGCGGATCCGCCCGCGCGCCTTTGACGGCGGGATGCATGCCGCGAATGGAATCACCATACGCAAAGCTGGTGGTCGGTATGGAATTGGATTCCGTCACCAGGCTCCAGATTGGGTGCGCGTATTTGTTAGTGGCGATGTCCGCCGCGAGGACAACATTGACGCTGGTCAACCGATAATACCCACCGAGTGTGAATACGACTGGTTCGCCAAGCGGGCCGCCCCGCGCGCCAGGGCGACGATTGGCCAGCCAGGGACTGACGCGATAAGAAATTTGAATAGCATCCTTCGCAAACCAGTCTTTGTTCAGGTAAACGCTCAAAGCGCCCAGTCCGAGCAAGAGCAAGTGGATAAAAATGATTTTCGGTTTCGACATTGTGAAATGATTGACGGTAATTTTGTGGGAGTATTCGATACGGAACAGGACAAAGCAATTTCTGACAATGAATAATGGTTTTAAAAATCAATGGACGGTTCGGGCCGGACGCCGGTCGCCCGCCCTCGCATTTACCTTGATTGAGCTGCTGGTGGTCATTGCCATCATTGCAATTCTCGCCAGCATGTTATTGCCTTCGCTGGCACGGGCCAAGGAATCGGCCTACCGGATCAAGTGCGCCAACAACCTCCGCCAACTCTCTCTCGCGATGACCCTGTACGCCGGAGACAACGGGGAGTTGCTGCCCCCGCGAACCAATGCCTACCGATGGCCAACCTCGTTGCAGGAGTATTACAAGAATGTTGATCTCCTGGTCTGCGCCACGGATGCAAAGCGCGGCACGCCGTTGACGGACACCAATTCACCAACCCTTGCTGACCGCTCACCCCGCAGTTACATGATCAATGGGTGGAACGATTATTTCTGGCATAGCACCGGCAACCCCGATGCCAACTCCTACAACGGCATGGCGCTCAAAGAAAATGCCGTTCGCAAACCCTCGGATACGGTCGAGTTCGGTGAGAAAAAGAACCTGCAAAAAGAAGCCGGCTTGGCCGTTTCCCCACATTATTTTATGGATTTGCTGGAAGGCGTGGGTAACGACGCTGACCAAATCGAACGCGGGTGTCACGGAACGCTAAGAGCCGGCACCGTGAGCAAGGCTGGCAGTTCAAATTTTGCCTTCGTTGATGGTAGTGCGCGCTTGTTAAAATACGGACGAGAAGTCTGGCCGGAAAATCTCTGGGCCATCGGCGATGAAGATCGGAAAAGTTTTGCCTTTCAGCCGTAGATATTTGTCTTCGGCTAAAAAATCTCGTTATTCATTCCCCTATTCCCCCTTTCCGTGACGCCCAGACTGGATGGCAAATTCTTGTGCAACACGGTTCGTTTTTGGTTTCGCGTCCGTAGTTATGCCTTGAAGCTTGTTCCATATCGCCCAGGCATGCAGTGACAAGCCGCAGATGGCGCACACGGCCAGCAGCGCAAAGAACAGGCCGAAGACGATGTGAAGAATCTGTGAGATCGCATAGATAATCGCCACCGAGAAACCGAACAGCGCCTGCCGGGCCGGCTTGAGCGGCGTCGTGGCGGGATCGGGGATCATGTAAAGCGTAAAGACAATGAACGCGGCGCTGGTCATCGGCATCAGCGGTACGAAAAGGGGCGCGCCGAAAAGTTTGGCGCGGACGAGGCCTTGCAGGATGAACCCACCCACCCAGGCGGCCACCAGTGGCAAACGCCCGGTGAACAGCCCATGAACAATGATCCCGGTCAGGAGGACAATCAATGGAACCCCCCAGTCCCAGAGGCCAGTGATATTTTCCGTGAAATGATAGGGCGGCGCGAAGCCAACCTCGGGAAAGAGGACGAGCGTGGCGGCGACGCCAAAGTTCGATGGATTAAAAATATGCTGGGTATGGCCGTTGCCAACCGGGGCACGCAAAATAACTTTCGAACCGATGGAAAGAACGACGGCGAAGATCACCGGCCACAGCCGTTCGTTGGCATAGAGCAGCATACCACAGGCAAATCCGGGAATCAGGCAAGCCGGAAGAAAATTCAGAAAATTTCCCAGGCCGCCCGTGAAGCGCAGTTCCCGGTTCTTTGCCCGGGCATCCACCCAATCCAGCAGCATTGAAACAACGATGGCGGTGGCAATCGCAGTGAGTGGTGTTGCCCAGGACTGCTCGAATCCCAACACCGTGTGCCCAACCACATTCCAAATGATCATGAGTGTGGTGAAATACCAGAGCGCGAACAGCCGCAGTTTGGGATTCTTGTTCGGATAGAACAGGAGCGTCGTGTTGAAAGCTATGGTTTTCATCGCAGCACCAGATGGTGCGGAGCACTGACGAGGATGTCAGTGTTCCGCAATTGAAGAGTGTGCCAGCCAGGCGCCAGTTGCTCAGTGCTTTGTTGAATCTTTCCCTCCGTATTCCGCCATTTAATTTCCACCTGGACGGGTTTCGATTTCTCCACAACACCCAAGCCGAAATGAATATCCGGACTACGCCGCCCGGAATGTCCGTTCCCACCATCAACGAACGAAACCAACTTCCGGCCATCGGCCAGAGTGACCGTAGCGACTGCGCCGATGGCTGGAAAGCCTTTTCCCCGGACAAGCCGCAAACCAAGAAAGTCGCCGGCTGGCGGAGATTCGTTCTTGAAGAAATCAGAGGGACCCCACTGGTTGGCACACACGAAATCCAACCGGCCATCGCCTTCAACATCGGCAAGGGCAATGCCTCGGCTGACCATCGGTTCGGCGAGGCCGAGCAGCGGAGCAATGTCGTGGTATCGCCCATCGTCGCCGCACACAAAGAATGGATTGCAATCACTCCCGCTCAAATCCGTGCCCAGCCGGAAGCTGGGCCAGAAGCGTGGGTTGTGGACGATTTGGTTGTTACTGGTGCCGAGGGCCTGAAGCTCGGGCCAGCGATTGATTTTGCCTTTGATGAAACCACACGCTTGAATCGCTTCCAGCACGCCGTCGTTGTCGAAATCAGCCAGGCGCGCGTCCCAGGCAAAACCACTGCGGGAGAGCCCCAGCTTTTCGCTGTTCTGGAAATAGGGCGCGACCCCAAGCTTCATGTCCTGCAGATGTCCGGTGCTCTGCCACAGAAAATGACTCTCAGTGAGTCCGAATTTTGTGGCAATGTTGCTCACGTAAATGTCGAGCAACCCATCGCCATTGAGGTCACCGAAATCGCAGCCCATTCCCTTAAACGAATCGTGGCCCAAGACGCAGGATTTAGGCGTCGTGAAGTCACGCCGCCCCTCCAGTTCCGCGAATTCCAGATGGCCAGGTGTGGAGCGATTGTGCATCAACCGATCAGGACCGAAGTCGTGAGCAAAATAAATTTCGGGCAACAAATCCCCGTCCAAATCCGCAGCACCCATGGCAACCGTCCAACCGTGAGCGATCTCCTCACGAAAGATATTTTTCACCTCCTTGTAGGTCGCTGCTGGGGAAGCGCCACTCTCGCCACTTTGCCACAGAAAGACGTGCTTGTAGCCGCCATTGAGGGCCTTGGCCTTGCCTTCGTGCATCACTTCCGTTCCGCGGGCCTTGGCGTCAAGAATTCGCGCGCCATCCTGAAAGTAATTTCCGATCAACAGATCAATGTGGCCATCGCCATCGAGGTCGGCTTGCGTCGCGCAGTCGGAATACCAACGCTCGCCCGAAGCAACCAGTTCGCGGGGCACAAAAGCAAGCGATGAAAGTTGCTTTTCTGACGGATCGGAGGCGGCGTCGCGTCCGGCTTCAGAGCCCGTCGCGTCGTTTGCCTTGCGTAAATAAAGCACTGGTGTTCGTCCCCAGAAATAAACCAGCACATCCATCAAACCATCTTCATTGAAGTCGCCGACGACAGTGCCCGTGGGAGCCATGGTCGAAGGATCATAGGAATTATGCCACCAAAAGGACATATCCAGTGCGAAAGGTTTGTAGCGGTCGCCGGTGCCCGGTACTGGAGTGACGGTGACGAGATCGGTGCGGGAGTCAATATAGATGAGATCGTTGGGAAGGCCGTCGCCATCGAGATCGGCTAACGTGGCGGCGGCACCTACGGATGAAACCCAGGCCGAGATGCGTTCCAGACTGGGATGCACCTGGCGCACAAACTTGTACGGTGGGTGGTCCGGGGTTTCAGGAAGCGCAATTTTTTTGAAACGGAAGCGACCAGCGAGGGCGGCCAGTTCCGGTGAAGTCAGCGTTGGCAGCCTGGCGAAGGCGTAACAAATAGCCACCAAGAAAATTGCCGCCCCGCCGCTAAGATACTTTTTCATTACACGCTGAGATGTAACGGGGTTCCACCCGGATACAACTCTTCTCAACCCGGTGAAATTGCGATCTTTGCATCTCAGGTGATGCTGGCCGGCGCGGGCTTTTTTTCAGGCCACTCCCGGCCGTGCTTGGAGTTTTTATTGCGCCGGCGAGAGAGGAAAAAAGTGGTCACGGACTTGAATTTACTGGTCGCAAGCTTTACGAGCCGCGTCAACTTGAAGTCCATACAGTATCCCAATGTGTTCAGCACCTTGCCACTGTAAAGATAGTCCGAGGAAGTCATGTTCTGAACTCCCGATCCGTTATTCCAGGTGTTGTAAAACTTAAAGACCGAAGCGACCGTCAACGCGTCATAAATCGCTTCTTCACTCCAGCCCGCTTCTTTGAGTTGGTTGATATCTGAAGCCGTGACGCGCTCCGGGTGTTCCGCCAATTTGCCGATGTAACGAAACAACGCTTTGTGCGCCGCATCCAGCCGTGAAGTCTCCAGATCGCGGAGAACTTCATCGACAAGACCTTCCTCCAAATACTCCGCCGCCGCCGCCGCGTGGGCATCACTGCAAAAAGAACATTGATTTCTTTTTGAAAAGTATCTCTGAGTCCGGGAGAAAGGGGCGAAGGCCCCCGCATGACCGCTTCGGTAAATCTGACCAGATGATCCGTGCTGCCCCGTTTGAAACGAAACAGATGCAAAATCTCGGGGATGGCTTCGCCATCGTCACGCAACTTCTTAAAGGCGACCTTGGTCATCCCTTCTGCCGGCCGGGTTTCAATTTCTTTGAGGAACATAATATCTTATGATTTGACCGCACCAACCAGCTTGCCGGCGATCACTGTCGCCAGACCGACCTGCGACGACGCAATGATCCCAATCGCGTTTTCACGGGTTGGTTCCAATTGAACCAGTCCAGTACGGTTCCCTTTTGGCTTTTCCATTTGGCTTGCTAAAGCCACATAAAATAACCGCTGCTTTGTCAACGACAAAAGCCCATCCGGCTGCGTGGTTTTTTAGATGAATTGATCGAGGGAGACTGGTCAAACGGCGGGGGGAATCGGGCTTGGGTGAAACCCCCAACATGAAGTGGAAACCGCACCTCCTTGGACACGCCGATTTCACTGCAATTATTACCCAACCCGGTAAGGGCTATAAAAATCAATGGAGCGGGTAGAGGGAATCGAACCCTCGTATGCAGCTTGGAAGGCTGCCGTTCTACCATTGAACTACACCCGCACCGGACGTGGCGAATCTTACCGCGCAAACTTGCCTTGTCAATTCGTCACCGCTAGGCTCGCGCCCGATGAATTCGCTGCTCCTCACCGGCGGGCGAGTGATTGACCCCGCCAACCACCTCGACACCATTGCCGACCTTTTAATTCAGGACGGCAAAATCGCCGCAATCGGAATTGAAACTGCGCGGCAAGCGCCCCCCGACACTGAACGTACGGATGTGCGCGGACTCATTGTTTGCCCCGGCCTGATTGATTTGCACGTCCACCTGCGCGAGCCGGGACAAACCGCCAAGGAAAATATCGCCACTGGCACGCTGGCGGCGGCGCGAGGCGGATTCACTTCCCTCGTCTGCATGCCGAACACCTCGCCGGCAATTGATAACGCCGGGACGGTGGCGCTCATTCACGACCGCGCAAAGCGCGATGGCGTGGTGAACCTGTTCGTGGCCGGGGCCATCACCAAGAACATCGCGGGCGAAGAACTCGCCCCTATCGGTTCGCTCAAACGCGCCGGCGTCGTGGCAATCACCGACGACGGCCACTGCGTCCAGAACAACGAACTCATGCGCCGGGCCTGCGAGTATGCCAAAATGTTTGATCTGACCGTGATGGACCATTGTCAGGATTACTCGCTCGTGACCGAAGGTGTGATGCACGAAGGCCGCTGGAGCACTTCGCTCGGTCTGCAAGGCTGGCCAGCGGCAGGTGAAGAGATGATCGTAGCGCGCAACATTCTGCTGGCCGAACTCACCGGAGCGCGCGTGCATTGCCAGCACCTGAGCGCAGCGGGTAGCGTGGATTTGATTCGCGCGGCAAAACAACGCGGCGTGCCGATCTCCGGCGAGGCGTGCCCGCATCACTTCACCCTCACCGATGCGGCGATTGCCGGGAGCGACAAATTTTGGGCCGGCGATGGAGGGAAAGTATTCCGGGTTCAGGGTTCCGGGGGCGAATTGCCGACCTGGCCCGCCTATGACACAAATTTCAAAATGAATCCGCCGCTTCGTTCCGCGCGGGACCGGGAAGCGATTCTCGCCGGGCTCGCGGACGGCACGATTGAAATCCTGTGCAGCGACCACGCGCCGCATTGTGACTTCGAGAAGGAAGTGGAGTTTGACTATGCCCCCTTCGGCATCACCGGACTTGAAACCGAACTGGCGCTCTCCCTCATGCAGCTTTACCACGCAAAACGACTCAGCCTAACCGACCTCATTGCCAAATACACGGTGGCCCCGGCGCGGTTGCTAAATCTCGCGAAAGGCACATTGAGTATCGGAGCGGACGCGGATGTTACGGTGTTCGATCCCGATCGCGAATGGGTCTTCGCGCGGAGCGACACGACGAGCAGGTCCACCAACAACCCCTTCTACGACTGGCGGCTGAAAGGCAAGGCCGTCATCACCATCGTTGGCGGAAAGGTGGTGGCAGCCACACGTCCAGAAGTGATCGCGCAATAATTTTCGGCAATGGGTCACAATGGGTCAGTTTGAAACGCCGCGCAATGCCTGGCGCTCCATTCAAAGTCAAACTGACACACCACCAATTTTTCCCAAAACTTTTTGCGGTCAAATGCGTAGAGACGCTTTCAACAGGAAACCCAGCGCGGAGTCTTGCACGACGCGCAGGACGACAATCCTCCAGGTGATAGCCTTAGTTGGAGTTCAAACTCACACGCGAAAGAGACAGCGAGCAGTAATGAGGTTGGTTCGGGAGCTATTGCGAGGCACTGAATTGCGCGGCTTTAAATGTCACCGGAAAGAGGAGCGGCAACTGACCCGAAGCCCACGGAGCTATCGGACACCCTTTTTCTTTTGGAAGTAATAAGAGGCGATTTCCCATACCCCATAGCCGCACCCCAGCCCGACCAGATAAACCCACCACGGCCGTCCCGGCGGTCCGGACACCGACCCGGGCTCGGTATTCATCCTCGCAAGTTCAGCCGCCCCAGTTTCGATTTCAACCGGATTTGTCTCTCCGTCAATGGAGAGGGAAACCGGATTGGTTGATGGACCTTGCAGCGGTAATGCCTGCGACCCGGGCACGGTTCCAAGCGGAGCGTTGGTTTTGCGGTGATAATGATAGACCCCAGTAACGCGATCGGTATGTCCGCCCTTTGCGTCCAAGCCACCCGGGTGAGCAACCGCCCCAAGCGTGAAGAACAGCAGGGAAACGAATACGGTTGGTCTCATAGGTGCCGTTGAATTCAGTGCGCCTAGGCAGCCTGACCGGTAATTGCTCGGTCGGTTGGTGCGAGGATGCGTCAACGGGAGGGCAATACAAAGCCAAACGTGCCGAAAAAGGGTGGCAAACGCGGTGAGTTTTGAGCTTGGCGGACAATGCTTAAAGATACTTCGCGAGGATCGGCTTGAGGTCGGTGACGGCTCGCTTCGGCCAAAGCGACTTGTCGGTCATGATCGCGTTGCGGAGTGCGTCATGACAGGGCCAGTCGGGCTTCGGTGGAATTTGCGGAATCACTTTCGCGACGATGGCCTGGGCGGTGGCGGCGTTCTTCATCAAGTTGGCAATGACCATTGCCACCGTCACATGCGCTTCGTCCACCTTCCAACAATCATAGTCGGTGATCATGGCCATGGTCGCGTAGGCGATCTCGGCTTCACGGGCGCATTTGGCTTCGCCGAGATTCGTCATGCCGACCACGTCATAGCCAAGCTTGTGGTTGGTGAGTGATTCGGCCCGCGTGCTGAAGGCGGGGCCTTCCATGTTCACATACGTCCCGCCGTCGTGGACGCGAACTTTGAACCCTCGGGCGGACTTCAAGAGCAACTGCCGCAACTCCTCGCAGATCGGATCGGCAAATGCGATGTGGCCCACGATCCCGCGTCCGAAAAACGTGTGTTCGAAATCGCGTTTGGTGCGGTCGAGGAACTGGTCCACGAGCACGATGTCGCACGGCTGGTATTTCTTCTGGAGCGAGCCTACGGCGCTGACGCTGATGATCCAGGCGACATCGAGTTTTTTCATCGCCCAGATGTTGGCGCGATGGTTCAGTTCACTCGGCAGGATCCGATGGCCGCGTGCGTGGCGGGGAAGGAAAACCACTTCGCGCCCCGCGAGTTTGCCGGCAAGCAAATCATCGGACGGTGGACCAAATGGGGTTGTGACCTTCACCCATTTCTGTTTGGTGAAGCCCGCAAGGTTGTAAAGCCCGCTGCCGCCAATGATACCGATGCGATGTCCTGCCATGGGCGGGAGTGTGGCAGCCCGCTGGCGGCGGCTCAAGTCACGTTCGCCCGTACGGCGCGGCGACGGTCGCGCCACTCCCAGTACCATGCAATCCAGACGCTGATTTCGTAAAGCATGTATAGCGGACCGGCCATCATGACCTGGGTGACCACTTCCGGCGTGGTCAACAGTCCGCCGAGCACGAGCACGATGACGATCATGTAGCGCCACATCTTGCGCAGCGACGTGTAACTCAACACGCCCAGTTTGACCAGGGTGAGCAGCACCACGGGCAGCTCAAAGCCCAGCCCCATGCCAAGCATGAATTTGCAGACAAAGCTGATGTAATCCTCCGCCTTCCACTGGAACGCCCCAAAGCCCAGCCAATCCGAATACATTTGCGACGCCGCGAGGGCCACCGGCATGAGGATGAAATAACAGAAGGCCACGCCCGAGAAAAATAGGCCGCCCCCAAATATGATCGCCCGGTAAATGTATTTCTGTTCCCGGATTTTGAGCGCGGGGAAAATAAACGAGATGACAAAGTAAAAAATAAACGGCGCGGCCAGTACCGCGCCACCATACAACGCCACTTGGAAGGCCACCAAAAAGCCGCCCGCCGGACTGAGGTTGATCAGATCAATCTTGAGCTTATTGATGCCCGCGGTGGCGGCCGGGTCGGGATTGACACTCCAGCCCAGCACGCGATTTGTTCCCAGCGTATAAGGCTCGATCTGCACGGCCACAAACCGGTTGGTGCCCAAGGCCAGTGCCTGCTGTTGTTCGGGCGCGAGTTTGACAATGCCCAGCCGGTTGGTGCCGTAGCTGACGGCGACGATCTGATTGGTGCCGGGGAAATTCATCTTGGCGCGGTCCAGCGGCCACTTGAGAATCTGAACGACGTAATTGCCCGCGATCAGACAGAGCAACATCGCGATGCCCAAAACGACCACGCTCTTGACGAGCACCCAGCGAAGGTCTTCGAGGTGATCGAGGAAAGATTTTACCGGGCCACCTTCGGAATCAATTTCCGGGCGGTCCAGCTCGTGGTCATCGGCCATGGCCAGGAGCGATTAAGAGCCTCAAGCCTTGGGCGGGTTGGAAGATTCGGAAACGGTGGACGCCGATTGAGCCTGCCCGCCTTCGGGCGGCAGCTTGCGTTGCGGGGCGTGCGTGTCATCGGCGGCGTTTTGGATTTCGTCGGTGACTTCCCGCGTCGCTTTCTTGAATTCCTTGATGCCCGTGCCCAGACCTTTCGCCAGCTCGGGCAGCTTCTTGGCGCCGAATAAAATCAGGACGACCGCCAAAATCAGGATGATCTCCCAGCCACCGAGCATTGCTGCAAACATGATATTCATAAAACTTGCCTAGCGCCTAAAGTTAAACCGGGGAGGGTGCGGAGTAAAGCACCAAAACTCCCCGGCCGAATCGGTATTTGTTGGGTTATTTCGGAATTAGCACCACAAATACGTCGCGGCGATTCTTTGCCCAAGCCGCTTCGTCATGGCCGGACTCTTCCGGTTTGTCCTTACCAAAACTCACAGTGACAACACGGTCGGCTTCCACCCCGCTGGCCACGATCAGTTCGCGCGCGGCCAACGCCCGGCGTTCGCCCAGCGAGCGGTTGTATTCCTCCGTGCCGCGTTCATCACAATTCCCTTCGACGAGCAGGCCCACGTTTGGATTGGCTTTCAAATACGCTGCCGCCGCTTCCACATTTGCCTTTTCGCTGCTCTTGACCACCGCGCTGTCGAACTCGAAGTGAACGGTGTGCGCAGCCAGCGCTTCGCGGTTCTGCGTGCAGTTGGCGGGGTCGTATTTACCCGACTGCGCACCGCCCCCTAAACCTGGCTGGCTACTAATTCCTGGATCCGGAGAAAAGGTTCTGCCTGTTGGTATTCCTGTGGGTCCTGGTTCGCCAATGCGCGTAGTGCTGCCCTTGATATCCGTGATGCCGGTAGGCCGTTTCCGGCAGCCGGTGGAGGCAAAGGTGAGGGCCAAGGCGATCACCAAGAGATAGGTCAATTTTGATACTTTCATGTTTTGTTTGATTTTGGGGAAGGGCTATTTCGCCCAACTGGGTTGTGAGTTAATTCCCGAAAGTCGGGAAACATCTTTGGTCTGTTTGGTTGGAACGTCAAGCAAAGAGAGTCGCCGTCCACCGTTCCGGTCGCGTTGCACATAGACCACCGTGCGCGAGTTTGGCGCCCAAGAAGGATCCTCCCCGCTGACAAGTGGGGTAGCCGTGCCGCCCGCAGCCGGCACCACGCAAATTTCGAACCCGCCCATCTGCGAGGTGAACACTATCCATTTCCCGTCCGGCGACCAGTCCGGCTCGGAAGGATTGGAAACGCCCGAAGTGGGAATCCGCACGGGCGCTCCCCCGGCCGCCGGTACTTTCCAGAGCGCACGCCGTTCATTGATTTTACCCGCGAAACAGATCCATTGGCCATCCGGCGACCAGCACGGCGACGACTCGTCTTCCTTCGACTTGGTCAATTGCCGCAAGTTGCTTCCGTCCGGAAGGTCGGCCACGTACAAGTCCACCGCGCCGGATTTGCTCAAAATCATCGCCACCTTCGAGCCGTCGGGCGACGGCGCGGGGCTGATGTTGGAGCCGGGATAACGCGCCACCGGCGTCAGCCGGCCGGTACTCAAGTCGTGATGATAAACGTCCGGATGATTGGCGCGATAGGAGCCGTAGCACAACGCAAAATGCCCTGTCACCCAGGCGGGTGCGGCGACGATGTTCTTCTCCGATGTGATCGCTTGCGCGCCAAAACCGTCGAAGTCCGCGATGGAAATTTCACTATTCGCACCCTCGCCCGCCCTAAAAGCAATCTTGGTCTGACCAACGCCCTTGCGTCCGATGGCGGCCAAAAAATCATCCACAAACGCATGAGCCTGGCGCCGCAGAGACGCGCCGGTGTAGCTCTTGTTCACGAGCATGTTTTTGTTGAACCGATCCTGGGCGCGGCCGGTGAGATTTTCATTGGCGCTGCCGCTGAGGAGGTACTGCGCGGTTTCCGGCGTGGTGAAAGCGAAACCTTGCACGGTGAGATCAAGCCGGATGACCGCCTCGGCCTCGCCGGTGAAGCCACTGAGGGAAACCGGTACGGGTTTCTCTTTGCCGGGAACGTAATCCTTGTTTATGAGAATTTCCTCGTCCGCAACCACCGCACTGACGAATACAAAAAGGCCAAGGGTCGCGAAGAATGGTTTGAAAGGAATTCTGTTTTTCATCCGAGTTTTTTGGCTTTCAGGCTAAAGGTAATATTGAAGGTTTTTTGTGAATCTTTGGACCCGTCCGGAAACGGTCGGACAAACGTGACGCGGTCAAGCGTGGCTTGAATGGATTTATCCACCAGTTTGCTGCCGGAAGACTGGAGGATGCGCGACGAAAGCACATGCCCGGCGCGGGCAATCGTCACGCTCACCTTGACGGTCGCTTCGTCATCCGTCACGTCACCAGGAGTGCTCCAGGCTTCGGTGTAAATCCGCTTCACTTCCTGCCCGTAGTTGGCATAACTCGGGCCGCCGCCGCCTGGCCCGTTAGGTCCAGTGGGCATTTCGACCTGCAAGCTAGAGCTCAGCCCACCCTTAATGTTATTGAGGGCGGCAGCAAACTTCCGGTTTCGTTCGGCATTGGCGCGAGCCGTCGCGGCGGCCTCCGCCGCGGCAGTAACAGCGGGATCTGGTGGCGTCGGCTTGGTCGGCGGTTTGCGTTCGCGGGGGTTGATGACCGTTGGATTGATCTGAACCACGTGTGGCTTTTTCTCTCGCTTAGGCTCAAGCGAATCCGGATCGGGCTTGGCTGGCTTTTCCTTTTCAGCTTTTGGCGGGTCCGGGTCGTGCTGGGGTGGTGGTTGCGGGGTTGGTTTCTGGACCTCTGGTTGCGTGGGTGGTTGTTGCACCGCCGGTGGCGTAGGGGTGGGCGTGGGTGGAAGCGGAGTGCCTCCGCCCGAAACCTTCGCGTCGATCGTGTCAATAGGGATGAACTCCAGCACCGGCGTCGGATCCGACTTGCCCGGTGACAAGAACGCCGGAGCGACAACTAGCAACGCCAGGAGCAACAGGTGAAATCCCGTTGCGCCGATGAAACACTTTTTCTGGAGACGGCTCATCTCTTGCCCGGGGGTTGCGTACGGATTTGATATTTGGAAATGCCCTTGCTGGTGCAGGCCTCGGTCAACGCCACAAAGTCCTTCATCCGGCTATTTTCATCGGCGCGAATAAAA
>JANYBF010000485.1 GCA_025360895.1 Verrucomicrobiota bacterium | reverse complement strand
AGCGCGGGCAGCGTGTTCGCGTGCGCGACGACCCAGACGTTGATGCCCGTCACCAACAGCCCACCGACCGACGCAAACGCCTGCGTGCTGCCGATGACGATTTCCTTGCGACGCTTGTCCGGAAACAATTCCGCCAACCAGGTAATCGCCGCGACGAACTCGACGCACACGCCGATGAACGTGGTGCAACGGAAAAATACAAACCAACCCAGCGTTGTGCTGAACGCCGCGGCCACCGGCGAGAGCGAATAAACGAAAATGCTCAACGCCATGATGCGTTTGCGGCCGAAGCGGTCAATGAGCCAGCCACCGAGCAGTCCGAATACGCCGCCGCACAGCGCGGAGAGCCAGATCAAATTGCCAATCCATTTCGTGACGAGCGGATTATTGGCGGGCACTTGCAGCAATTCCGCAATGGCCGGCACGCCCACCAGCGGTGTCATCAGCAGTTCGTAGGTGTCGAACAGGAAGCCGATGGCGGCGATGGTGATGATGAGCCACTGGGTGCGGGTGAATTTCAAGTTTGAGGACATGCTCGTTTAGTTGAGTGGTGGATCAGGAATGGTGGCGAACGGTGGTTGGCGCTTGTGTCTTCAAAGGTCACCTAAAATTTCTATTTCGGCTTGTCCAATTCACGCTCGATTAGCGAGCACATGGGGTTTGTGGCCTCGTCGTCGTTACCCCGTCGCGAGCCGAGGTTGGATTTTAGCATGCGCTTTAGAGGATGGTGGAGATGAGAATCCGATGTCAATTTCATCCGCTCCAATTGTCGCGGCGTAGAGTAAAACCAGCCTCGCCATGAACCGCCCCTCTCAGCCGCCATGGTTCAGGATTGCCGGCTTGCCTCGGCTTGTCTATGACATGACCCATGCGACACGCTTCCGTTTGCACCATATCCACCGTTTGGCTCGGTTTGGCCACCGTTTTCAGCGCGATCGCTGCTGACTCCGCGTCGCCAATTCGTTGGTGGGCGAGTTCGGTGGACGGCAAACTCCAACTGACCGAGCAACTCGCGCTCGACTGGAGTACCCCGGCCCAAGCCGACAAAGTCGAACTTGTGAAAGTGGATTCCACCATCGTTTTCCAGACGATGCTCGGGATGGGATCATCCCTCGAACCCTCAACGTGCTGGAATCTCGCGCGCATGACGCCGGCGGAACGCGACCAGGTGATGAAACAGTTGGTGAACCCGACGAACGGCATCGGGATGAACTTGCTGCGTCTCTGCATTGGCTCGCCGGATTTTACAGGCGACCCTTGGTACTCCTACAACGATTTACCAGCCGGTGAAACGGATCTGGAATTGAAGCGGTTCTCCATCGAACGTGACCGCCGTTACATCCTGCCGGCGATCAAACTGGCGCGGCAGAAGAATCCGGACCTGCTGTTCTTTGCATCCCCGTGGAGTCCGCCGGGCTGGATGAAGAGCACCGGAACAATGATCGGCGGCCACCTCTTGCCACAACACTACGCAACCTACGCTGAATATTTCGTGCGCTTCATCCAAGCGTATGAAGCGGAGGGCATCCCAATTTATGCGGTGACGATCCAGAACGAACCGGGCGTGGATCGCGCCAAGGCGAAAGATCCGAAATGGCATTATCCGTCATGCCACTGGACCGGCGAACAGGAGCGCGACTTCATCCGCGATCATCTGGGACCGGCGTTCCGACGGCACGGTCTCAAGACGCTGATCTGGTGTTACGACCACAACTACAATGTCCGCGGCACGGGGGACGATCCCGGCATCGGCTACCCGCGTGCGATCCTGTCCGATCCGCAGGCGGCGGCGTTCGTGAGCGGCGTGGCTTTTCACGGCTATGAGGGAAGGCCGGAGGGGATGAGCGTTTTCCACCGTGAGTTTCCGAACGGGCCGATTTATTTCACCGAAGGCTCGGTGTTTGGGATCAAGGGCGCGGTGGAACTCATCGATCGTCTGCGCAATTGGGCTTCCGGTTACAACGGCTGGGTCACGATGCTCGATGACCGGGGCAAGCCGAACAACGGGCCGTTCGAAGCGAGCCGGACCCTGGTCACGCTCAACTCAAAAACCGTCAAACCGGACTTCCACTTCGATTACTACATGTATGGCCAGTTCATGAAGTTCGTCCAACGCGGTGCGCAACGCATCGAAAGCACGGCGGGGGACAACGCCTTCGCAAACGTGGCTTTCCGCAACCCGGATGGTTCGATCGTTCTGATCGTAGCCAACACGACTTCAAACCTGAAACCTTTCGTGATCGAATGCCGCGATCGGAGTCTCGCAACCGGTCTGGCACCCAAGTCAGTGGCGACTTTTGTCTGGCCGGAGAAATGACTTGCGGTTCTTACCTTTTCAAAACGTGCTTAAAAAAAGCCGCGAGCGAACCCGGGACGAGAGCATTCCCCGCGAAACGACGGTTTTTGATTCTATGACGGTCATTTGATGTTTGGAACGGCGAACAGCAGGCCCCCGAATAGCAGCCACGCAAGGGTCAGCGTCCAGATCACGTTGAACACCTGCGCGCAACAGGCGAGCGCGAAAACCACGGCGAACCCAACGCTGAATCCTGCAACGTGCCCGCCCATCAGCTTCACCACCACCGCGGCGATCCCGAAATAAATCAGCCCCAACCATACGACCCGCTGAAAATTGCCGGCCCTCAGCACCGTGGCCAAGGTGCCCGTGCGCTTGCTCAGCAGAGGGGTAATGAATTTTTGCATCGGCTTGGCCGTTGCCGGCTTGTTCATTTTTTCGACCGCCGCTTCGACGCGTTTGGTCGCCGCTCGGATCGCTCCGGCATCCGTGCTCACCAAAGCGGTGCTGAGATCGGAGAGGCCGCCGGCGATCACGGCGAGCCAGTCTTCATTCTGCCACCAAGGGAGCGGGAGGTTGCGATGGGGTTTCCATTTCTGTGATTCCAAAAATGGATGGAAAGCCGGCAAGCGTAAACGCTAAACGCCCCCAGCGGCAAAACGCGCACGAAACGCCGACACAAGGTAGCCGCCGACGTGAGGAGGCGGACCACTCGCGGTGCAGCAACCATCCGCCTCCTTACGTCGGCGGCTACGATGTTTTTCAAAAAATCAGATTAACCCGCCCGTTTGGCATTCCAATCGTAGCTGCGGCTTTCGCCGCTCCAATCCGAATCAATCTTGCCTTTGATGGCATCGCCATCGAGTTTGCCCTGAAATTTTGAGGTTTGAGTTTTACCGTCCCGTTCACGGGTCACCTTTAAGGAAATCTGGTTATCCTTGATCAAGCCGTCGGCGATCGGCGCTTCATTGTCACCCATGACCACGACCCCAGCCAGTTTATCCCCGTCCTGCTTGAGTTTTAAACTGAGTTCAATTGAATCGCCCTCGGCCGTAACGAGCACCCAATTCCAGGTGCCGGTGGCGCTGGCTTTTTCCCGGGTGGCATTCCAATCGTAGTTATGATCCTCGCCGCCCCAGTCCGAATGGATCTTGCCCTTGATGGCATCGCCGCTCAACGTGCCCTGGTACGTGGAAGTAAATTTCGTGCCATTGGCATCCACGGGGATTTTGAATGAAATGGCATCCACCACCACTTTGCCTTCGGTGATCGGCGCTTCATATTCACCAACCTTGACCTTGCCGGTTACTTTTTCTCCCTCCTGATTCAGGCTAAGCAGGAGATTCATCGTGTCGCCGCTTTCGATGGCGAGGGCGTATTTCCAATTGCCCGTGGCACTGGCGGCAACTGCCGTCGTTTCCGTCACGCGTTTGGCCTCCCAATCCATCGTGCGATTTTCCCCGCCGCGATTGGACTCCAGTTTGCCCTTCAGGCTGTCGCCGCTCAAAGTGGCCACCACTTTCATGGTAACTTTTTCGCCGTTCCGTTCGCGGACGATATTGAGGGAGAGCTGATCGCCCGCTAACTTGATTTCACTGATCGGATATTCATTGCCGTTCTGA
>JANYBF010000401.1 GCA_025360895.1 Verrucomicrobiota bacterium | reverse complement strand
CGTATCACCGGCATTTTTGTATCGCCTGGAAAACGCTGCGCCAGGGGCAAAGCCGGGGCCGGTGTCGGATTGGGAACTCGCGAATCGCCTGAGTTATTTCCTGTGGTCTTCGCTGCCCGACGAGGAATTGCGCTCTGTCGCAGCGGCGGGAAAACTTCGCAATCCGAACGTGTTGGTGACGCAAGCGCGGCGCATGTTGCCCGACCCGAAGGTGCGCCGGCTCGCCACCGAGTTCGCCTGTGCCTGGCTGCACATTCACGACTTCGAATCGCTCGATGAAAAGAGTGAACGCCATTTCCCGACCTTTGCCAGTCTGCGCGGCCCTATGTATGAGGAGGCAATTCAGTTCTTCACCGACGCCTTTCAGAACGATGCCTCCGTGCTCTCGCTGTTCGACACGGACCACACGTTTCTCAATGAGAGCCTCGCGCAACATTACGGCATTCCCGGCGTGACCGGTGCGGAGTGGCGGCGCGTGGAAGGCGTAAAGAAGTTTGGGCGCGGTGGCATCCTGGGCTTGAGCGCGACGCTGGCAAAACAGTCCGGCGCCTCGCGCACAAGTCCCATCCTCCGGGGCAACTGGTTCTCCGAAGTGATCCTTGGCGAAAAGCTCCCGCGTCCCCCCAAAGATGTTCCGCGTTTGCCCGAGGATGAAGCCACGGAGACATTGACCGTGCGCCAACTGACCGAAAAACACACCAGTGATCCGCGTTGCGCCGGCTGCCATGCGCGCATGGATGGCTACGGCTACGCGCTTGAAGGTTATGACACGATCGGCCGCGCCCGCACGCGCGACCTTGCCGACCGGCCCATTGACACGCACGCGAAACTTTTTGACGGCACGCAAGTCGATGGTGCGGCTGGCCTGCGGGATTACCTGCTGACCAAAAAGCGTGACGTGGTGCTCCGGCAATTCTGTCGCAAGCTGCTCGGCTACGCGCTGGGTCGCAGCGTGATGTTGTCCGACAAGCCGTTGGTGACCGAAATGCAACGGCAGTTAGCCGCGCACGATTACCGTTTCAGCGCCGCCGTGGAAACCATCGTCCTCAGCAAACAGTTTCGCGAAATCCGGGGGAAGGAGCTGGCGAGTGAGGAGTGACCAGATTGCTTCTCGCCTACACTGCAAAGAATGAGCATTCTTGACTGGTAGAAACTATGCCGAAACCGCTCACAATCGAACTGCTCCAGAAAGAAGCTACCCGCTTTGCGAAAGCAGAGTCGAAGCATGCCGAGCCGAGCTTGTTCGGGGTTACGGATGGCAAGGCGGTGGGCACTTACTTGGAACACAAGTTTCAGACTGCTCTCCATGGTCGCTACACCTACGGGCGGGGCAATTCGGCCAAGGGCATAGACTTTCCCGAGTTGGGCGTGGATATCAAAGTCACGAGCATTCGCCAGCCGCAGTCGTCCTGCCCCTTCAAAAGCGCACGACAGAAAATCTATGGGCTTGGTTACTCGTTGATTGTGTTTGTTTACGAGAAGCGCGACGAGGAAAAGACGCGCACCTGTCGTCTGGATATTAAGCACACAATTTTTGTCCAGAAGGAGCGAACATCGGATTACCAGACCACATCAGGTCTCCGTCGCCTGATTGAAAACAACGCCAACCGCGACGATATTCTGGCCTTCTTCGAGGAACGCTATATGCCGTTCGAGGAGCCGAGAGCTGTTCGCCTCGCCGAAAGAGTCTTGCGTTATCCGCCCGTCGTGGGAGCGCTGGGCCGAAGGATACAGCGGCCATCCTGTTTTGACCAAGTTATCGAATGCGCAGGGAAGGTTGACGGAGTTTTGCGCTTGGGAATTTACTCGGAAGTTTAAATCTGAAATAAACATTGCCATGCCGATCCCTTCACAATCAGCCTCGCTGGATTCACAGGTGCATAAGCTCGACTCGACGCAACCGCTTGACCAGGAAGCGGAGGTGTGTTCCCTATGACTGACGTGAAACCCAACAAGCCAAAAACATTCGCTGACTACAGAGCCGACGCGAACAACTGGATAACGCTAGCAACCGGCGAATACTACCCTGACATTCTCAAGGATGCCTGCGAACTCTATAAACCAGTCTTGGTTCTGTTCGGCCAGCTTTTGAAGTCGTCTGAATCCTCAGTTCGCCTCTTCTTGCAGATTTCGGAACAACCAGATGGCTGGATGCGAATCCAATTAGCCCGCGTCTTCCGCAAATACGTCAGCCCAGAGACACCAGTCGAGATGCTCAAAGTAAAGTCAAACGCACAGAAGATCTGTAGCGAGTTTGGTAAAGGCTTTCGCCCCATTCACAAAGTTCAAGCCGCGTTCTTGTCTCGCCCAATTCCCGACGAGGCCCTTTGCGCCGTGCTTTGGGAATACAAAGACAGAGGCAAAAAAGGCTACGACCTCACCGAACGGTTCTTCTCAATGTTCCGGGCTGCACTCCCCGACATGCCAATCAAAGGCCCTGAGCGCGCTGGAAGAGACATATTGCTTGGTAACATTTTCGAGCGGTATCCGACACCTGATCGTCCAGTGGATTTTGTAATCTATAACAAACCGGACGGTGAAATCCTCGCTATTGGATTAGCTCATTACGATTCGGATCGAGGCGGCTCTCAGGAGGACCGTGGGCCGGCGTCTTCTCAGACTGTGGCCGACGAGATTCTTGGCTACGCCAAGAAACGGAAACTCCGCACGAAAGTGATTTTTCTGAATGATGGCCCCGGCCTTCTTCTGGGCAGCATGTGGCGCGACCACGCCAAGTTGGAGCGAGTCACTCACGGGCGTATCATGGTCACAACTCTGCGAATGGTGCCGGAGCGCATCACTCGCGAATGGCTTACGGCATAGGAATTAGCAATGGCAACTGGTATTCCAAAAACGAATTGGCGCAGCCCGGCCGCAACCTCAAATGGCAAAGGCTCACTCGACGTGTTTCTTAGTTACGACGGGAAAAAGTCCGAGGCGGAAATCCTCACTGCCATGCCAGCGAAGTTGACCCAACTTTGGCCAAAGCGTCGAAAGCAGGACATGGATAATCGCCTGTGCTTTGGAGAGAACCTTTCGATTCTCGCCGCTCTCGCAAATGACGTGGAGGTCTGTGGCAAGGTGAAGCTGGTTTACATCGACCCGCCCTATGCGACCAAGAGCGTGTTTCAGTCCCGCAAACAGGCGGAAGCCTACGCCGATTTGCTCGAAGGCGCACATTATCTGGAATTCCTGCGAGAGCGGTTGGTGTTCTTGAGCAAATTACTGGCGGACGATGGCTCCATTTACGTCCACCTGGACGAAAACATGGCATTCCATGCCAAAGCAATCATGGATGAGGTGTTTGGCCGAGCCAACTTCCGCAACTGGATTACCCGCAAGAAGTGCAACCCGAAGAATTACACCCGCAAAACTTACGGTAACGTCGCCGACTATATTCTGTTTTACTCGAAAACCGATGAATACATCTGGAATCGTTCCGTAGAATTGTGGACACCAATCCGCGCCGCCAAAGAATACCAGTACTCGGAACCGGGCACCGGGCGTCGTTTCAAGAAGGTGCCTGTCCACGCTCCAGGCGTACGGAACGGAGAGACTGGCAAGCCGTGGCGTGGAATGCTGCCGCCCCCCGGCAAGCACTGGCAGTATCCGCCGAGCACATTGGATAAGATGGACGCGCGTGGAGAAATCTACTGGTCTTCCACCGGCAATCCGCGTCGCAAGATTTACTTCGATCAAAGCGATGGAGTGCCAGTCCAAGACATCTGGATGGATTTCCGTGATGCTCACAACCAGAACATCTGCATCACAGGCTACCCGACCGAAAAGAACCCTTTACTGATTCAACGCATCGTCGAAGCATCGTCAAATGAGGGTGACTTGGTGCTCGATTGTTTCTCCGGTTCCGGTACCACGCTTGACGTGGCCCACCGGCTTAAACGGCGGTGGATTGGAACCGACAATAGCGCCGAAGCAATCAAGACGACTCTCACCCGTTTCGCCACGGGATTGGAACCAATGGGCGATTTCGTAAAAAAGCTGGAAGAGGTGGAGCGATTGGAGTCTGAAGAGCCGACATTGCCAATGCTTGAACTCCTCCAATCATCGAACGGAAAGAATGGGAATGGTTCATCTCACAGCCCAATTTGTGAATTTACCTTGTTCGCCACTGAGCCTTACGACGATTGCCTCTCGCATGCACTCCGGGAATGGGAAACCACAAGACGTGAACAGGAGATGGTGGCAGTATGAGTAGAGCGTCGTTTTTATTTTGATTCCGTGATTTTCAAAAAACTCCACCATACCCAGCCTATGAACTCTCACCAATTCTCCCGGCGCGCGTTTCTTCGCGGGGTCGGCGTCACCATGGCGCTGCCGTGGATGGAATCCTTCAATGTTTGGGGCGATGAACCCGGGCCCGCCGTCCGGCCCGCCAGCGAAGCGCCCGTCCGGATGGCCGTGCTCTTTTCCGGCAACGGCTTTCATAGCAAGGAATGGTGGGCCAAGGGCGAAGGCAAGACCATGGAACTGGGCAACGTGCTCTCACCGCTCACGGACTTGCGTGAAAAAATGCTCTTCATTCGTGGGCTCTACAACGCCGAGGCCCTCAAGGGCAACATTCACAGTTCGCAGACCGGCAACCTCCTCTCCGGCGCGCCGCTCGCGTCCGGAGGCGACATCCGTTCCGGCACCAGCATTGACCAGTTACTGGCGCAGCGTTATGGCCGTTCGACCAAGGTGCCGAGCCTCGTACTCGGCTGCGAGAAGTCGAATCCGTCCGTCCACAAGAACTACTCGATGCTCTACAGCTCGCACATCTCGTGGAGTTCGCCGACCAGCCCCACGCCGCTCGAACTTTATCCCGCGCTGGCCTTCGACCGGTTGTTCAAGGACGAGGTGAATCGCGGGGACAAAAGCGTGCTCGATGCCGTCCAGTCCGACGCGAAAGATTTTCGCCGCCACATCAGCGCCACAGACCAGCGCAAGCTCGATGAATACCTCGACTCCGTGCGCGAAGTGGAACAGCGCATCGAGAACGCCGGCCAAAAGGGTGAATTGCAGGGCTGGCGACCAACCCTTTCCGCGCCGAACATCCCCCGCCCCGCTGACGGCATCCCGCAAGACATCGCCGAGCACATGCGGTTGATGAGCGACATTCTCGTGCTCGCATTTCAAACCGACACCACGCGTCTTTGCACGCTCAAGTTGAACAACGACCACAGCTCGCTACGTTTCCCCAATCTCGGCGTGGACTACATGATTCACCATCTGCTCTCGCACAGCGACACGGCAGACTGGCTCAAGGTCAACCAGTTCTTCCTCCAACAACTCGCCTACATTGCGGGCAAACTCGACAGCATCCAGGAAGGTGAACGCACGCTGCTCG
>JANYBF010000374.1 GCA_025360895.1 Verrucomicrobiota bacterium | reverse complement strand
CGCCCAATGGCGCGGCGCGGATTGGACCCCGCTCGAAATCGCCCAGGCCAGTTGCGCGCGTTCGGCGGGCGACGTGGTGCCGAAACTTTTTTCCGGCCTGCACATCGAACAAAAACGCGGGGAAGCCGAAGTCGTCAAGGTCTGGAACGATCTCCTTGACCCGAACATCGTCGCCCATGCCCAGCCCGTCGGTTTGCGCAAAGGGACGCTCTTTGTGAATGTGGACAACAGCACCTGGCTCAGTGAAATCGTCCGCTACCGCCGCAAGGAAATCCTCGACCGCCTGCAACACAGCTTCGGTCGCGAAATGATCGCGCGGATTTCGTTCCGGGTCGGGTAAGGCGCGGTCCCCATTTTCCATGAACCTTGTCCCCTTAGCGGCGTCTCGGCAGAGCGCCGCAAACTCGCCTTAAAGAAAATTTTGCCGCCTTTGCCTGGGAAAGTTAGAGGCTTATTTTTGAACTAAACGTTTGGTGGATTTAATTTTAAGGCCAACATACCGTGGCACCCATGAAACACACTAGACTGCAAACTTGCGGTTCAATATAAGGTTAGGCGGCTCGACACTTTATGAAAAAATACGCATACATTGGCATGTTGATTGTTGGCGCAGCCTTCACCGGATGCTCACCTTCGCCATCGAATGATCCAGTTATCAGAGGCGAGTTGAAGTTCTGCAAGTTCCGTTTGGATGGTTCGAGTTCACAGTATATCATCGGCGGACAGATTGATGTTTATGAGCATTTTATCTGTGTGACCGAGACCAATGGAGTTAAACACGTCGGTTCATTTGATGCTTTTTCCGAAGTTAGCTTCAAATGACGCCGCCTAACACATCACTGGAGCCAACGGCTGTTACGCCTGCGGGTTCGCGCTGCGGTCGCCGGTTCACGGACGGTTTCCGTGGCCGTGGCTCAGTTCTTGGTCGTTAGCCGTCATTGCGCCCATGAGTGACTTCACTTCCAAGCTGACTGATCTGATACTTGAGTGGTTTCCGGTAATCTTTGGGTTCGGAGTCTTGGTTGCATTCGCCGTTTGGTTTATCCGAGGTATTGGCCAGCATCGGCGAGAGAAGCAACGGCGCATTGCGCGTTCAGCTCTGGAGGCACAGATGAAGCACTTCGCCTATGCGAAGATCATGGAGGGCATCCTTCCGATGGCTCGCGCAGCGAAGTATGAAGGTCCACTGGGACAGGCGCTGGAAGCTGCAAAGTTGGGAGTTGTTACCGGAGGCGGGACACAGATGGGGAAGGAAGATACGACTGCGTGGGTTGGGATTGACCTCGCCCTTGCCGACTTGGACGGCGCAGTTCAGTTTACACGACAGCGTCTCCACGAGCTTGGTGCACCAGCCGGTTCGGTGCTTGAGTATCGTATCGGAGAGCAGCAGATGTCAGTCGAGATTGCCTGAGTATGACCATGACGGCTAATCTAGCAATAGACTGCAAACTCACTTTGATCCACCCATCTCCTGCAACCCCTGAATCTCCGCCGCGTCACCTTTGCGAAAATCGGGATACTTGAATTGATACCCCAGTTCCAGCTTGAGTTTCTGGTTGGAAACTTTCTTGTTCGTCAGCCCGCGCCGACGTGAATTTACCTCGTCCACCTTCGTCACGGACAGCAGGTCTTTGCCCAGCGTCCCGGCCAGCCCGCGCTGGAGCGCCGCAATGATGACGCCGATCAAATTGCCAGCAACAACTTCTTGATCTCCTTCAACCGCGCCTTTGTATCCTTCTTCGTGAGTCTTGGGAACTTACCGCCGAGGGTGATGAAATCGTTGTTCCGCGTCAGCATGATCTTGTCTTCCTTCACTTCGATGACGGTCACGGACTTTTCGCTGGCGAGAATTTTCAACTCGCCCACGGCCAACAGTAATTCCACCGGGGGCGGCACCGGGCCGAAACGGTCGCGCAGTTCCTTCTGCAATTGCTCCAAGGCGGCCTTGTCCGTCGCCTGCGCCAGCTTGCGGTAAATCTCAATCCGCTGCTGTGATTCCGGCGCATACTTCGCCGGCAGCTTGATCCCATCGCCGAGAAAATCCAAGGCCACGCGGACTTCCACGCGCGGCTTTATCTTTTCGCCCTTGAGCGAGCCGACGCTCTGCTTGAGCAACTGGCAGTAGAGCTCAAAGCCCACCGCCGTGATATGCCCGCTTTGTTCCGCCCCGAGCAGATTCCCCGCGCCCCGAATTTCCAGATCCCGCATCGCGATCTTGAAGCCGCTGCCGAGGGTGGCGTATTGCTTCATGGCGCTGATGCGTTTCCGCACGTCACTCAGCAAACGGGCATGCCGGGGAAGCAACAGATAGGCGTAGGCCTGATGTTTGTAGCGGCCCACCCGCCCGCGTAACTGGTAAAGGTCGCTCAACCCGAAGCGGTCGGCCCGGTCAATAATGATGGTGTTCGCGTTCGGAATATCGAGCCCGCTCTCAATGATCGTCGTCGAGAGCAACACGTCCGCTTCGCCATTCACGAACGTCGTCATCACTTCTTCGAGATCATCCGCGTTCATCTGCCCGTGGCCGACAACGATACGGGCGTCCGGCAATAGCGATTGCAACTTCTGCTGCATCGTGTGAATCGTCGTGACGCGGTTGTGCAGAAAAAAAGTCTGCCCGCCGCGATTCAACTCGCGCTGGATGGCGTCGCGGATGATGCGCTCGTCGTATTCGGTCACGATGGTTTCAACCGGCAACCGGTCGTGCGGTGGCGTCTGAATGGTGCTCATGTCGCGCGCGCCGGTCAGCGCGAGGTAAAGTGTGCGTGGGATCGGCGTCGCGCTCAACGTCAGCACGTCCACCATCGTTCGCAAGCGTTTGAACGTTTCCTTGTGCAGCACGCCAAAGCGTTGCTCCTCATCAATCACCACCAGGCCGAGGTCTTTGAACGCGATGTCCGCCTGCACCAACCGGTGCGTGCCAATGACAATGTCCACCGCGCCGGCCGCCAGGTCTTTCACGACCTGGTCCTGCTGTTTGCGGGTCCGGTAACGCGAGAGCAGTTCGATGCGGATCGGATAATCCGCCATGCGCTCGCGGAAATTGTTGAAATGTTGCTGCGCCAGCACCGTCGTCGGCACGAGGATGGCCACCTGGCGGCCACCCATCACCCCTTTGAACGCGGCGCGGATGGCGACTTCCGTTTTGCCGAAACCCACGTCGCCACAGATCAAGCGATCCATCGGTTTCGGTTTTTCCATGTCAGCCTTCGTTTCGACGATGGCCTTGAATTGATCGGGGGTTTCCTCGAAGACGAACGCGCCTTCAAACTCGCGCTGCCACGCTACGTCCGGCGGAAAGGCATGCCCGGCCTGCGATTCTCTCGCCGCCTGGATGCGCAACAACTCCGCCGCGACATCGCGCACGGCCCGTTCGGCGTGTTCCTTGGCCTTGATCCAGCGCGTGCCGCCCAGCGTATTAAGCGGCGGGCGCACTTTGCCGACGCCGACGTACTTGCTGACCAGATGCGCCTCGGTGACCGGAACATAGAGTTTGGGTGCTTCATTGCCGGGATCACTGGGTGCGTACTCAATGACCAGACATTCGGTTGAAAGTTCGGCGTTGGGAGTGACGGGATTGACACCCCGCGTCCCGCTGCCCGCAGGAAGATTTTTCAAGCCCAGATAACGCCCGATGCCATGCTGCAAATGCACCACGAAGTCGCCGTCTTCCAGGTCCGCAAAGTCAATGTCGAGCGCCGAACGGGTGGCTTGGGCGTGGGCCGACTTGAGCCGACGTGGACGCTGGACTTTGTAGCGCCCGAAAATTTCCGCGTCGGTGACGACGACGAGCTTCGCGTCTTCGCAGATAAAGCCGCGTGCGAGTGGACCGATTTGAATGGTAGGGACATCGCGCTGCGATGTCCGGTCGGCGCAGCGCGCCGACCCTACCTCGGCTAGACCGAACTCGTCCCAAACTTCCTCAAACCGCTGGCGCTCGCCGTCGTTATTACAGAAGACGTGGACGCCGTAGCCTTGGCGCAGCCAGCGATGAAGCTGGGCAAAAAACTCGCGCCGCTGCGCCTCGGCGATTTGCGGCTCCGGTGCGCGCTCGGCTAACGGGCGGAAGGCGTCGAGGGAGGCGAATAGCGGAGCGCCGATCTCCGATCCGGCGCTTTGGTCCGGCGCCAACGGAGTTCGGGCCGGGTCGGAGACCGGTGCTCCGTCTGCATCGAATTCGCTAAATTCCACCTGCGTCAGACCACGGGCGCCGGTTGCTTCCCGAAAAGTTTCCCACGCAATAAAGAAGGGATCTTCCGTGGGAACCTGCGCAGCGTAATCGTCGGCGTGAGCGGCGAGTTGCTCCGGCTCGCACAGCAGAATGATGGTTTCATGGGGAAGATAATCCAGCAAAGTTGCCAGTGGAGCGCGGGCTTCAGCCCGCTTCAGCGCCAGTTGACCGGAGGTGCTGGTTGTTTCTGGCGCATGTTCCAATTCGCGCGTTGAAGCGGCGTGAACGCCGCGCTCCTGTTGGCGTTTCAAAATTCCCA
>JANYBF010000361.1 GCA_025360895.1 Verrucomicrobiota bacterium | reverse complement strand
GCCACGCCGACGCCCGTCGTCGAGCCGGGACGACTCTACTGCGACTTCGGCACGTTCGGCACCGCTTGCCTGAACGCAAAGACCGGCAAAGTTCTTTGGAAAACCCAACTGCCGTCGGATCACCAGGTTGGCCCCGGCAGTTCGTCGCTGCTCTACAAGAAACTTTTGATCATGGTCCGGGACGGTCGCGAGGCGCAATATGTCGTGGCGCTCGATACCAAAACCGGCAAGGAGGTTTGGAAGACCGATCGCCCGCCGATCATCGCGTCCAGTCCCAATCTCAAGAAATCTTTCGTTACCCCGTTGCTGGTCAATACGGGGGGGCGCACTCAGTTGCTGGCGCCCACGGCGCACTGGATGGTCTCCTATGAACCCGCCACCGGTCGGGAACTCTGGCGGGTCCGACACGGTGATGGATTTTCCATCGGTGCCTGTCCGGTGTTTGGCAATGGCACGGTGTACTTCAGCACGGGTTGCTTTAAGCCGTATCTCTGGGCGGTGCGGGTGGATGGCGCGGGAGACGTGACTACGACTCATGTCGCCTGGAAGATCACCCGCCAGGTGCCGATCATGTCTTCCCCCTTGCTGCTCGGCGAGGAGCTCTACTGGACATCCGACGACGGCATGGCGAACTGCGCCGACGCCCGGAGTGGGGAAGCGTACTGGCAGGAACGAATGAACGAACAACACCTTGCTTCACCGCTGCTGGCTGAGGGTCGGCTTTACTTCTTCGGCATGAATGGGAAGACCACGGTGGTCAAGGCCGGTAAGCCATTCGAGAAACTCGCGGAGAATCTGCTCGAAGGCGTGGTGGTGGCAACGCCGGCAATTCTTGACCGGACCATCTTTCTGCGGACCGACACTCATCTGTATCGGATTGGCAAAGAGTAGGGACACTCCCCTTTGCTTCGAGGGCGTCACCGGGGCCGGCCTCAGTCGGGTAAGGAGGGAGAAAAAAGAGAAAGGCCGGACAACAGGTCCGGCCTTTTCACACACGGCAACTGAGAACACAGTGCCAAACAACGACGTTAGGATAGGCGCAGGCCAATTTCAGACCAGTCACCATTTCGGGTGACACCCGGCCTCGGCGGATTGACCTGAAAATGCCTCCATTCAGACTGCCCACCACGTTCAAAGCAAAGTTTGCGACACACCCGTGCTGCGAACCAAACATCGGGGATTGTTGTGGAATATCTCCGTGGCGTTGGGGAATACCGGGGATGAAAGCAGTTTGCCCGTCCTCAACCGGACCAGGTCCGATCCTGAACCGTTGATTACCAAACACGCCTATTGGGCAATGGCACAGTTCCAACGATCTCAGCCAGGACCAGTTGGTGGCGGTGTGACCATCCAAAAAGCGCAGACTAAAGCTCCAAGTCGTTACTCCGCTTCTTTCTTCAACTCATCCGGTGAGTACGGCTGGTTGCGACCACCCAATTCGGCGCGCACTTTTTTGACCTGGTCGCCAGTGACGATGGAAGCCTTGTTGCCCCAGGAATTGCGAATGTAGCTGAGAACCGCAGCGAGATCGTCGTCCGAATAAGCCACCCCCATCGCCGCCATGGGCAGATTCCACACCTGGCCTTTGACTTCGATCGGCCCAGACAAACCGAGTTGCGGGATGCGAATCAAACGGTTCACCCCGGCGGCCAGCACCCATTCCGAACCGACCAGCGGCGGCGCTTGCGCGGGCTTGCCCATACCGTCGGGGTTGTGACAAAGGGCGCAATTCTGCTCGAACAACACCTTGCCACGGAACAAAACGGCATCGCCACCGGAACGGGGTTGAAACCGCTCGACGTCGGCAAGTGAATGATACGGCGCATAGACCTTCGCCTCGAACCACCCACCACGCGCATCGAAATACCAGGCGCCGAGGAACAGCAATACCAGCATCCCGGCGATCAACCACATCGGCACGGTCGTCCCTGCGGAAGTGGGTTCGGCTTCCGGCACAACGCGGCTCGGTTGTTTCACTTCGGCGCTCATTTCGCAGGGGAATTGGTTGTCACGACCGGTGGAGCAGCGGGCGCGGTGAATGGGGACTCAAACAACGGGGCATTGGCGCGGAGGCTCACCAGATAAGTGGCCAGCGCGCGCGCCGCCTCGGTCGGCACGATTTCGTAGCCCGCCGGAGGCGCGTCCTTGCCAGAAAGTTGTAGCGCACTGGCAGACGGTTGCCTTCCAATCTTGCGAAACTCGAACAAAAAGCGATACGGCGGCATCGTTGAGCCGGGCACCGTGGCCGCCGGCGCGTAGAGATGACGTAACTGCCAGTTCACGTCCGGCATCCGTAGGCCCAGATTTGCGAGATCTGGTCCGACACGCCGCGAGCCAGGCTGCACCGGCAAATCGTAAAGGTAATCCTGGGCCACCGTACGCCGCCGGCCCCAGCCGCGCGAAATATCCGGCCCCACCGCATTCACCAGAACCTGCGCCTTGGCCCCAGCGGCCCCAATCGCCTTGAGAATCGGGTCCGCGGCGTTCATATCCGCGACTTGCAGGATGACTTTCGGTAAAAGGGCGAGCGTTTGCGGCTTGTCCAATTCCCGGTTCAACTTACCCAGCGCGGCCAGCGTGGCGGTGGCGTTCGTTCCCGCATCAATCAAAATGATTTCGCACTTCACGCCCTCCTGACCCACCGACTGGCTGTGGCAATACACGCAGCCAAGCGAGCGGTAAACTTCCGCGCCCTGCGCCGCGAGCCCGGGGCGCGCGACGGGATAGTTGTCCTGCGCCGGGCCGGTCTTGACCTGAGCCGTGCGCCCCAACTGCAATTGTGGCGCCAATACAAAGCCACCCCACGACGCGGAAAGCGCGATGAACGCCGCCAGGAAAACCAGCGCGCTGGATTTCATGGTTGCACCCTCGCTGGTTCCAGCGCGGTAGCCTCCGCGTAGGCGGCTTTGCCGATCGGGCGATAATAGCCCGCCATGGCCGCGAGGAGGTTGAACACAAAGATCAGATTCCCAAGCAGGAGCATCGTCTCGCCGAGGGTGCTGATGCGCAACGCCATCATCGTGGATTTGGCCACCGCCACAAATGGAATGGAAGCGTCCATGAGCCTCAAGCCCTGCGCGATGCCACCGAACACAAGCGGCAGCGCAAGGAGCAACGTGCCCGGCATGACGAGCCAGAAGTTTATCCGCATCCAGCGGGGGCAAATCCGGTCCGGACCGACGAGGTGAGGCATGATATGATAGATCGCGCCGAACATCGTCATCGCGAAGAAACCGTAGATCTGCAGCGTGGTCTGGCCGTGACCGAACCAGGTGTAATCCGTGACCCGGCTCACTTGAGGGCAGGCGGCAATGGCCAGCAGCAGAGTCGCCAGCACCAGCGACACCACTCCAAATTTCGTGAAGCACAGTGGTCCGCCACCACACGGCGTCTGGCTGCCGCGAACCGTCAGGATCACGCTGGCCGCGACGGCAAGCACGGGAATCAACAGCAGCACGCTCGCGGCCCCACTCAAGGTCGGCATCCACGCCGGCAGCGCGGCGTGCGCCGGAATGCCCGTCCAGGTACCAAAGAGGATCAGCGTCCAGAAGGCGAACAACGCAAGGTAGTGACTTTGCAGGGGACGACCGGTGAGTTTGGGCAGCAGGTAGAAAGTGGAAGCCAGACCAGTGAGCGT
>JANYBF010000357.1 GCA_025360895.1 Verrucomicrobiota bacterium | reverse complement strand
TTCGCTCCGGCCGCGAAGAAAATCTGATGCAGCGTTCCGTCGTACCACGCCGACACGTAAGCGCGAAAGGTGTTGATGCCTTGCATCATGTAATCGGCGTACTCGGCCTGCCAGTCCGGCGCTTCCCCGCGCAACTGGCGGGTCAACACCTTGGCAGCGCGGTTGGCCGAGGCCAGCGCCAGGGTCACTCCAGAACTGAATATCGGATCGAGAAACTCCGTGGCGTTGCCGACGAGCGCAAACCGCGGGCCGAACAACTGTTTCACTGCGCAGGAATAGCCGGCGATTTTTTGCGGGACAAACGTGAATTGCGCGTTCGCCAACCGCGGCCCGGCACTGGGGTCGGAGGCCAGAATCGCACGCAAGCGGGCCTCGGGTTCGGCAGGGTAACGCGTGAAAAATTCCGGCGCAGCCACGGCCCCGACGCTCGTTTTGCCGTTGGAAAAAGGAATGATCCACAGCCACGCGCCGTCGGGATGCTGGCACGCCCAAATTTTTCCCTCCTCGCGGCCGGTCGGACGCTGGTCGCCGGTGACATGGGTGAACAACGCTTCGCGCACGGGAAAGTGCGACGGCTTTTCCAGGTCCAGCAACCGGGGCAGCACACGCCCGTAACCGCTGCAATCCAAGACGAATTTTGCTGTCACGCTGCGCGGCGTGCCGTCGGGCGGTTCAATCGTCACCGTCGCTTGCGCCTCGTCAAAGCTCACCGCTGTGACCCCGTGACCATAAAGAATTTCCACGCCGCGCGCGGCGACGCCATCGGCCAGCGTCTTGTCGAAGTCACCGCGCGGGACCTGGTAAGTGTGCGTCCAGCCGGCGGTGAACTGGGCCGCAAAATCGAAGTTGCAGGTCTGGCCGTCACGGTGGAAAACCGCACCGTTCTTCTGCATGAAGTTCCGGGCGACGACGTTCTCCAGCAAGCCCGCCTCCTGCAACAAATCCATGCAATGCGGCAGCAGACTTTCGCCGATGACGAACCGGGGAAAGGTTTGCTTCTCCACGACGAGCAGTTTGAACCCTTCGCGTTGCAGCAGGGCCGCAGCGGTCGAACCCGCCGGTCCCGCTCCAATGATCAGCACATCAACGTCAGTCAACTTCATATTCCATACACCGGCTGTAAACCACTGAAAACAAGGGATATTACCCGCTTCAATTTTAGAGGACTTTGTTTCGCACACAACACAGAAAAATCGGGCAGTCTTTTTTGAAACCAGACTCGTGCATCAACGGTCACCACAAAATCGTATCCGAACTCCACAACATGATTGCGAATCTGGAATTGATGCCGTTGCCGATGGTCGGTTGGTCGTTGACCAAGCGGGGTGCTGGCGGCACTATGCCTTGGCATTAACCACCATTAGGCGGCACTGGCCACATGACATGATTAGAGCTTCTGTAAGATAGCCAGAGCAAAGCCCTGAACACACTGAGTAAATAACCAGCTAAAACTCCAACCCCGCACATAATTCTATGACCGCTACCTATGTTGTTGGAATGTTCACTCTCGCCGGGAGCGCCCTTGGTTTCCTCGGTGCCTTGGTGATTGCCCATCTGGCTGCTCGCGCTGAGGCTAAGAGACAAACCCGCGATCTGGGTATTAAAATCGCCCTTGCTCATCTTGAGCACCGTATGAAAGAGGGACAGGCTCTGGCCGAAGCAACCGAAAGCGAGATTGAGGTCAAACCCATTTCCATCTTTGTTGTCGAGGGGATTAAAATGGCTGAAATTATTTCCAATCCCAGACTCAGCGGCGATGAAATCGGGCAGGCGCTGGCCAAGTTGACGTCTTTCACCAATGCAGTTCAACGGGGAATAAATGACAAGAAATAAAACCATTGATGCGCAGTCGTCTAACCGTGCGCCCCACTGGGAGCAATGCTCAAGATTGCGAACTCGAACTAGCTAGACGGTTTGCATTTACCTTGCTCGATGGTTTTCTCTTTCAACTTCCCGCCGATGGCCCGGCCGGTTTGGCTGAAGTCTTTTCGTGGCTTGCGAGCAGGGCGTTTTTTAATGGCAAGCACTGTCGCTCAGGCTGAGAATCCGGCGCAAGCGGTTCAAGGGTTAAACCTCAAACTGACCCACCACCCGTGGAATTCATTGTTTGACAAGAAGGAGCTCAGAATGAGAATCGTTTCGTGCTTACGAAAACAGCGGTTCTCATAGTATGCTTTTGCATAGGGTTTGGCGGGCAATTGCTCGCGATAAACCCAATCACCGACAAGTATCTAGCTGAGCATCCGGGAGCGGACGCCAATGAAAGCATCTGGCAGCAGGGGCACTCCAACCCGGAAT
>JANYBF010000348.1 GCA_025360895.1 Verrucomicrobiota bacterium | reverse complement strand
GCCTGGTCAACAGGGGACGACGTTCCAAGGTCGCCCACACCAGGTGCAACCATACGCGAGAATAGGAGTGGAGCGACATGGGCGGGATTCATTTGGTGCATCCGGTCGCCAGTTGAGAAACTGTTAAAACAGTTTCTCCATACTGCACCGTCATCAACACCCCGCTAAAGCAGGGTGTTAATGAAAGCTGGCTTGGGTCGAGACACGGGTTCATGGAAAAGCTTGCTTAACGGCACAATTCAAAAATTCCCGCACCGCCCATGCCACCGCCGATGCACATGGTTACCAGACCGTAACGCCCCTGGCGGCGTTTGAGTTCATGGATGATGCTGACCGTCAGTTTCGCGCCGGTCGCACCGAGCGCATGGCCAAGCGCGATCGCGCCGCCGTTGACGTTGACGCGGTCAGGCGGAATCTCGCACTGCCGGATGACCGAAACCGCCTGGCTGGCGAAGGCCTCGTTTAATTCCACCAGATCAATATCGGCAATCTTCAGGCCCGCGAGCTTGAGCGCCTTGGGAATCGCCGCGACCGGGCCGATGCCCATGATGCCGGGCGGCACGCCGCCCACGGCGTAAGTGACGAAGCGGGCCAGCGGTTTTAGGCCGAGTTCCTTCATGCGTTCGCCCGATATCAAGATGACGGCCGCCGAACCGTCGCTACGTTGCGAAGCGTTCCCGGCGGTCACCGAACCCTTGGGATTAAATGCGGGCCGCAACGCAGAAAGCTTTTCCAGCGAAGTGTCACGGCGCGGACCTTCATCGGTCTCGAAAACAAACTCCGTCACTTTGCGTTTGCTGTTTTGATCCAGCGTGACTTCGCGCCCGCTGACGGGAACGGATTCCTCCTTGAAGCGCCCGGCGTCAATGGCGGCGATGGCTTTTTGATGGCTTTCGTAGGCGAAAGTATCCTGGTCCGCGCGCGAAATCTGAAACTTGCTGGCCACATTTTCCGCGGTCAACCCCATCGCCAGGTAGGCGTCGGGCATTTCGTTCACGAGGCAGGGATTGGGCGTCATCTTGAAACCCCTCATCGGCACCTGGCTCATGCTCTCGGTGCCGCCGGCGATGACAATCTCGGCCATGCCGCTCAGGATCCGCTGCGCCCCCATGGCGATCGCTTCCAATCCGGAGGCGCAGAAACGATTGATGGTCACCCCGGGCACGGTGTCCGGCAAACCCGCTCGCAGGCAGGAAAGGCGCGCCAGGTTCATTCCCTGCGGCCCTTCGGGCATCGCGCAGCCGAGGATGACATCATCCACTTGTTCGGGGGAAATTTGCGGGGCGCGTTTGAGCACTTCCTTGAGCACCACCGCTCCGAGATCCGCCGGGTGAACGGTTTTGAGGCGTCCATTCGGCGCTTTGCCGACGGGCGTGCGCGCGGCCGACACAATAAAAACTTCTTTCATAATTTAGCTTAAAAGGGTCAACGGCGGTCGCCACGAATCAGGACGTGATAAATCGCGCCGGGGTATTCGATGCGTAACGCGCGGAACATGACCCAACCTTAGCGAGCCGCCAGGTTGGTGTAAACACTCGGGACGGATCCCTTTCGCCAAGTAGCCGACTTCAGGGCTATTGGAGCGCCATTGCAGCGCCCGTGCCGCCCGGCTCAATTTGACCCTTTTCAGCGATTCGCCCGACCCTTTTCATTCTTTCCTCTCGCCTCCTGTTTGCCAGTTTCCGCTTACGCGGTTGCAAACCGCGAAAGCGATTGACAATTATTGAGCAGGATGGTTGAAGCCGGGCAGACTCCGAATTTCCTCCCCGCTCAACGCCCGTGCATAAATCCGTAGTTCATCCATCAGCCCGTCGAAGCAAGCGCGATTCCCGTGATGATTTGGATCGGGCGCGCCAATGATTAAGTCGTTCACCAGGGCAAAATTCACGTCATGACTGGTGCCGTTCACCGCAATGTCGTCCGTCCGCTCGCCATTGATATAAAGCTTGCCCGTGCTTGCGACCGCGTTGATCACCACTGCGATGTGAATCCATTCATTGAAATGTTTTGGAAACCACACCTCGCCCTCGTGAAAACAAACCAATCGGTATTTCCCGCTCACAAAGTTCAATCCGTCCTCGCCCACCGCGCGTAGATCAACCTCGTAACCGCCAAAGGCTTTAGGCAGAAAATTCCCACCCTTGCTCAGAATCACAGGATACTCGGAGGGCAGCGAATTCAGTTTGATCCACGCACAGATCGTAAGCTGCCGCGTGCGTTGCATGGAGTCGAGCGAACTGCTGTTGCGTACCACGATGCTGTCACCGGGTTTCGCGCTGCCATTAAAAGCCATTGCGCCGCCCACTTTTCCGTCGCGCGTAAATTTCGCGTCATGAATGATGCCATTGTTCTTGAACCCGCTTTGATCGGTCACCGTTCCGTCTTCCTCCGCCTCGAATGGAAAATACAATACCAGCCCCGCATTTTGATTGGTAAATTGGCGGGGGGCCTCCGCCGCCAGCTTGCGCACCTCGAATTGTTGGATCGTCACCGTCGCCCCCAGCGCCGTGCGGACGCCGGCCACTTCACTCATCCCGGCGTAATTGCCGGTGATCCTGCCGCGTTGCACGCCATTAACGGAAACCGTGGAATAATTCGTGTCCACCCGCCACTCAATGTCCTGCCATTCATTGATTGGCACCCGCCCTTGCCCGGCCACTGGCGTGGTTTCACCGGTGGCGGGATCATGAAATCG